>NZ_JBSFWR010000115.1:0-25382 GCF_053594915.1 Kitasatospora sp. NPDC002543
ACTCGCCATGCGCGCCTGGGACCTCACCCTGCGCGGCGCCGCCGATCTCCTCGGCGGGGCGCGGCCGTTGTGCTGTCCGGGGGTGGCCGGGGAGGTCGAGGTCGGGGGCGGTCGGGGTGGCCGGGGAGGGCGGGGTCGGGGCCGGGGTGGAGTCGCCTCCCGGATTAGTTATATGCTCACAATCATTACAACAACACAAGTAAATCTGGAGCGTTCGTCATGCCCGATGCCGCTCGACCGCGGCCCTGGCTCGTGCTCGCCATCTGCTGCATGAGCCTGCTGATCGTCAGCCTCGACAACACCATCCTGAACGTGGCCCTGCCCGCCATCCGTCGCGACCTGGACACCTCGGTGTCCGGACTGCAGTGGACGATCGACGCCTACACCCTGGTCCTGGCCAGCCTGCTGATGCTCGCCGGATCGACCGCCGACCGGATCGGCCGCCGCCGGGTGTTCCGGATCGGCCTGGTGGTGTTCACCGGGGCCTCCCTGCTGTGCAGCCTGGCTCCCGGGCTCGGCTGGCTGATCGCCGCGCGGATGCTCCAGGCGGTCGGCGGATCGATGCTCAACCCCGTCGCCATGTCGATCATCAGCAACACCTTCACCGACTCCCGGCAGCGCGCCCGCGCGATCGGCGTCTGGAGCGGCGTCGTGGGCATCAGCATGGCCGCCGGGCCGATCATCGGCGGGGCGCTGGTGGAGTCGGCCGGGTGGCGGGCGATCTTCTGGATCAACGTCCCGATCGGCCTGGCCGCGCTCTTCCTCACCACCCGCTACGTGCCGGAGTCGAGGGCGGCCCGCACCCGCCGGGTGGACCCGGTCGGCCAGTTGCTGGTCGTCGTGCTGCTCGCCGCCCTCACCTACGCGATCATCGAGTCGCCGGAGCGCGGCTGGACCTCGCCCGTGGTGCTCGGCTGCGCGGCGGCCGCGCTGGGAGCGCTGCTGGGCCTGCTGTGGTACGAACCCCGGCGCGCCGATCCGCTGATCGACCTGCGGTTCTTCCGCTCCGCGCCGTTCTCCGGCGCCACCGTGATCGCGGTCGCCGCCTTCGCCGGCCTCGGCGGCTTCCTGTTCCTCGGCTCCCTGTACCTCCAGGAGGTCCGCGGACTCGACCCGCTGCACGCCGGGCTGTTCATGCTGCCGATGGCGGTCATGTCGCTGCTCGCCGCGCCGCTGTCCGGCCGGATGGTGGCCACCCGGGGGCCGCGCACACCGCTGCTGCTGGCGGGGGCCGCGCTGACCGCGAGCGCCCTGCTCCAGGCGGTCGGCTACTCCGAGCACCTGCCGACCGGTCTGCTGGTCCTCGCCTTCCTGCTCTTCGGCACCGGCTTCGGCCTGGTCAACGCGCCCATCACCAACACCGCCGTCTCCGGGATGCCCCGCGCGCAGGCCGGGGTGGCGGCGGCCGTGGCCTCCACCAGCCGGCAGGTCGGCCAGTCCCTGGGTGTCGCGGTGACCGGCGCCCTGATGGCCGGGACCGTCCTCACGGACCCGGTGGCCTTCACCGGGGCGGCGCGGACGGCGTGGTGGATCATCGTCGGCTGCGGGGCCGCCGTACTGATCGCCGGTACGCTCACTTCCGGCCGCTGGGCCCGGGCGACGGCCGAGCGCACGGCACAGCGGCTCGCCGCCGAGGAGGCGGTCGAGGAGACCGAGCGGACGAAGGAGACGGTGGGCACCTGATGGAGCGCCTTGACACCGGCGGGCACCCGGAGGTGAGCGAGGCCGACGCCGGGGCGGCGGCCCGGGTCTGGCAGGGGATGTACGCGCTCGTGCTGGAGCGCCACGACCGCCGCAGGATCGTCGCCGACGCCCTCGGCATGAGCTTCAGCCGCGTCAGGGCGCTGCGCCGGCTCGCCGCCGGCCCGATCACCCTGCGGGAGCTGGCCGAGCGGCTGACCGCCGACCCGCCGTACACCACCGTCATCGTGGACGACCTGGTGCGGCGCGGCCTCGCCGAACGCATCACCAACCCGGCCGACCGGCGCTCCAAGCTGGTCCACCTCACCGAGGAGGGCGAGGCGAAGGCGGCGCTCGCCACCGGGATCCTCACCACCCCGCCGGACGCGCTGCTCGCGCTGCCGCCGGAGGACATCCACGCGCTCGACCGGGTACTGGCGAAGCTCCTGGGCTGAGGCCCCAGCCGAGGTCACGGTGAGAGGGCATGGCGGCCTTCGCCGAGAAGCGCCCGCCGGAGTTCACCGACCGCTGACGCGCCGCGCCGCCCCGCCCCCCCCCCGGGGCGGCGCACCGCGTCACGCTGCCGAGGGTCAGCCGTCCGAGCGCCGGAGCAGGTAGGTGTCCATGATCCAGCCCTTGCGCTCGCGGGACCGCTCGCGCAGCTCGCGGATCCGCGGGGCCGCCTCGGCGAGCGGCCCGGAGACGAGCACCTCGTCGGGGGTGCCGAGGTAGGCGCCGTAGTGGATCTCCAGCCCCCGGGGGTCGATCTCGGTGAAGGCGGCCCGGCCGTCGAGCATCACCACCACGTCGTCCACCCCCGCGGGGAAGCCCTCGGCCAGGCGGCGACCGGTGGTGATCTGCACCGGGCGGCCGACCCTGGTCAGCGTGGTGCGGTGCCGGGCGGCGAGTGCGGAGACGCTGCTGATGCCCGGGAGCACCTCGAACTCGAACGGCACCCCGCCACGGGTGGACACGTCCTCGACCACGGCGATGACGCTGTCGTAGAGCGCGGGGTCGCCCCAGACCAGGAAGGCGCCGCTCTCCTCCGGGCCGAGGTGCTCGGCGAGCAGCCGCTCGACCAGATCGGCGCGGCGCACGCGCCAGTCGTCCACGGCGGCGGTGTACGCGGGGGTGGTGCGGTCCCGTTCCGCGTCGGGCACCTCGACCACCCGGTGCCCGGGCAGGCCGTGCTCGGCCAGCATCCGGCGGCGGAGCCTGATCAGGTCCTGCCGCTCCTCGCTCTTGTCGAGGATGAAGAAGACGTCGGTGCGACCGATCGCCTTGACCGCTTGCAGGGTCAGGTGGTCGGGGTCGCCCGCGCCGATGCCGATGACGAAGATGTGCCGCATGGGGGACATTCTGCCGTCCGCCCCGGCGTACGGCCCCGGCGGTCGTGCGTGGACCGACCGAGGAGGTGGGCGGTGGCCGTGAGCTGCGCGGATGGACGTAAGCTGGCGGGGCAGCTGGTTCGCCCCGCCCGCCGGGCGGGGTGTCGCAAGAGGGAACCCGGTGGGAATCCGGGACTGCCCCGCAGCGGTGAGCGGGGGCGACCGCCGTCCTGTGCGGCGGGCCCGGACACGGGCCCGGGAGGCTACGGCCGGTAGGTGTCCGTCCCGGTCAGGCCGGGAGGGCGCGCCCACGAGTCCGAAGACCTGCCGCTGCCCGCGTGCCGTGGTGGCCCGCGGTCCCACCACGACCCCGAGGGCGGGCCGCTGGTGCGGGTGGGCCGTATGCGCACGGCCGCCCGCTCCTTCGCGTGCCCGGCACGGGGCGCGCGACCCACGAAGGAGGGTTCCGTGCAGCGGAACGCCGACCACGACTCCCGCGGCGCCATGACGGGCGGGCCGTCGCTGTGACCAGTCCGTCCGTCCTCTCCCGCACCCCGGCCGACTCCGCGGTGACCCTCGCCCACATCATGAGCGACCACGACACCAACCTCTACGGTTCGGTGCACGGCGGCGTGATGATGAAGCTGATCGACGACGCGGCGGCCGCCGCCGCGGGCCGGCACGCCGGAGTCCCCGCGGTCACCGTCTCGGTCGAGGAGATGTCCTTCCTCGCCCCCGTCCGGGCCGGGGACCTCCTCACCGTCCGGGCCCGGGTGGAGCACGTCGGGCGGACCTCGATGGACGTGGCCGTCGTGGTGACCTCGGAGCGGTGGAACCTCACCGGGCCCGTCACCAGGGTGGCGACGGCGCAGCTGGTCTTCGTCGCGATCGACGCGGACGGGCGGCCGCACCGCGTCCCGGAGCTGGTCGTGGAGGGCTCCTCCGAGGAGCGGCGCGACGGTGCGGCGCGGGAGCGGCGGACCGGCCGCACCGGGCCGGAGCGCGAGCCGGTCGAGTAGCCGTTCGGGGTGGCCGTCCGGGGCGCTTCGTCTCACGATGCAGAAGGCTTTCGAGATTTCCGCCTCCGCGGCGGCGTTCTGCCCCTAAGCTGGCCACGCAGCTGGTTCGCCCCGCCCGCCAGGCGGGGTGTCGCAAGAGGGAACCCGGTGGGAATCCGGGACTGCCCCGCAGCGGTGAGTGGGAACGACCGCCGTCATACGCACTGGACCCGGGACGGGTCTGGGAAGCGACGGCCAGTAGGTGTCCGCCCCGGTTTCGACCGGGTGGGCGCGCCCGCGAGTCCGAAGACCTGCCACTGCCCGCGCGCGACCGTTCGCGTGCGGCCATCCGGTGACCTCGTGGGCGGGTCGGCGACCATACCAGGCGGAGCCGTGCACGGGCACGGGTGTCCGTCCGGTTCGTCCTCCCTTCGCGTCCTCGTGCCGCCACCGGTGCACTTGAGGATTCAGGCTCGCGAAGGAGAGTCCCTTGACAGCGAAGTCCGCAGCCGCGGCGTCCGTGGCCACCGCGTACGGCTACCCCCGGCAGGGCCGTAACCGTGAACTGAAAAAGGCGATCGAGGGCTACTGGAAGGGCACGGTCACGGCCGAGGCGCTGCTGTCGACCGCGGCCGACCTGCGCCGGACCAACTGGGCCCAGCTCGCCGGGGCGGGGGTCGGGGAGGTCCCGACCGGTGACTTCTCGTTCTACGACCACGTGCTGGACACCAGCGTGGCGGTCGGTGCGATCCCGCCGCGCCACCGGGAGGCGGTCGACGCCGACCCGCTGGACGGGTACTTCGCGATGGCGCGCGGCAACCAGGACGTCGCACCGCTCGAGATGACCAAGTGGTTCGACACCAACTACCACTACCTGGTGCCGGAGTTGGGCCCGGACACGGTGTTCGCCGCGAACCCGGCCAAGGCGGTCGGCGAGTTCGCGGAGGCCGTCGCGCTCGGCCACGCCGCCCGTCCGGTGCTGGTCGGCCCGGTGACCTACCTGCTGCTGGCCAAGCCTGCCCCCGGGGTGGCGGAGGACTTCCAGCCGATCACCCTGCTGGACCGGTTGCTGCCGGTCTACGCCGAGCTGCTCGCGGCGCTCAGGGCCGAGGGGGCCGAGTGGGTGCAGCTGGACGAGCCCGCGCTGGTCCAGGACCGCACCCCGGCCGAGCTGAACACCGCCGCGCGCGCCTACCGTGAGCTCGGCGCCCTCACCGAGCGGCCCAAGCTGCTGGTCGCGAGCTACTTCGACCGGCTCGGCGAGGCACTGTCGGTGCTGGCCAAGGCCCCGGTGGAGGGCTTGGCGCTGGACTTCACCGGCCCGGCCGCCGCCAACCTGGAGGACCTGGCCGCCGTCGGCGGGCTGCCCGGCAAGCGGCTGGTCGCCGGGGTGATCGACGGGCGCAACATCTGGATCAACGACCTGGAGAAGTCGCTGTCCACGCTGGCGACCCTGCTGGGCCTCGCCGACACCGTCGACGTCGCGCCGTCCTGCTCCCTGCTGCACGTCCCGATCGACGCCGCCGCCGAACGGGAGCTGGACCCGCAGATCGCCCGCTGGCTCGCCTTCGCCCGGCAGAAGGCCGGCGAGGCGGCGCTGCTCGCCCGCGGCCTGCGCGAGGGCACCGGCGCGATCACCGCCGAGCTCGCCGCCAACCGCGCCGACCTCGCCTCCCGCGCCAACTCCCCGATCACCCACGACCCGGCGGTGCGCGCCCGGGCGGCCGCCGTCACCGCCGAGGACACCCGACGCGCCCAGGCCTACCCGCAGCGGGCCGAGGCCCAGCGCGCCCGGCTCGGCCTGCCGCTGCTGCCGACCACCACCATCGGCTCCTTCCCGCAGACCACCGAACTGCGCACCGCCCGCGCCGACCTGACGGCCGGACGGATCGACGCCGCGGCCTACCGGGAGCGGATGGAGAGCGAGGTCCGCGAAGTCATCGCGTACCAGGAGAAGGCCGGCCTGGACGTCCTGGTACACGGCGAGCCCGAGCGCAACGACATGGTCCAGTACTTCGCCGAGCAGCTCACCGGCTACCTGGCCACCCGGCACGGCTGGGTGCAGTCGTACGGCACCCGGTACGTGCGCCCGCCGGTGCTGGCCGGCGACATCTCCCGCCCGCATCCGATGACCACCGAGTGGTTCGTCTACGCGCAGCACCTGACCGACCGCCCGGTCAAGGGCATGCTGACCGGTCCGGTCACCATGCTCGCCTGGTCCTTCGTCCGCGACGACCAGCCGCCGGCCGACACCGCCCGGCAGGTGGCCCTCGCCCTGCGCGACGAGGTCACCGACCTGGAGGCGGCCGGCGCGGCCGTGGTCCAGGTGGACGAGCCGGCCCTGCGCGAGACCCTCCCGCTGCGGGCCGCCGCCCGCCCGGCGTACCTGGACTGGGCCACCGAGGCCTTCCGGCTGGCCACCTCCGGGGTGCGGACCGACACCCAGATCCACACCCACATGTGCTACGCCGAGTTCGGTGCGATCATGACCGCGATCGACGACCTCGACGCGGACGTCATCTCCCTGGAGGCGACCCGCTCGCACATGGAGGTGGCCGGCGAGCTGGCCGAGGCGGGCTACCCGCGCGAGGTCGGCCCGGGCGTCTGGGACATCCACTCGCCGCGCGTCCCCAGCACCGAGGAGGCCGTCTCCCTGCTGCGCGCGGGTCTGGCGGCGATCCCGGCGGAGCGGCTGTGGGTCAACCCGGACTGCGGGCTGAAGACCCGCGGCTGGACGGAGACCCGGGCCTCGCTGGAGAGCCTGGTCGGCGCGGCCCGGGTGCTGCGCGCGGAACTGGCCGGCTGACGGAGGCCGGATTCCGGGAGTCGGAGCGGGCGCGGCGAGGCCGCCGCGCCCGCTCCCGTCGGATGGCTCAGCCGGACTCGGGCAGGCCGAGGTTCTGGTAGATCTCCGTCGTGACCGTGGAGAAGTTCATGGTCATGAAATGCAGACCGGGGACCCCTTCGGACAGCAGTCGCCGGCACATCGCGGTGGCGTACTCGATTCCGATCGCCCGGACCGCCCCGGGGTCGTCCCGGTGTTCCAGCATGCGCTCGGAGAATTCCGAGGGAATGGCCGCGGTGGTCAGCGTGGGAATCCGCCGGAGTGACCGGATCGTGGTCACCGGCATGATCTCCGGAATGATCGGAACGGCGCAGCCGGCGGATTCCAGTCGGTCCCGGAAACGGAGGTAGCTGTCGGTCTCGAAGAACATCTGGGTGATCGCGTAGTCGGCGCCCGCCCGGCACTTGGCGATGAAATGGCCGATCTCGGAATCCCAGTCGGGGGAGCGCGGGTGCATTTCCGGGAACGCGGCCACGCCGACGCAGAACTCCCCGGACTCCTTGATCAGCCGCACCAGGTCGGCCGCGTACTCCACCCCGTCCGGGTGGCGGACCCAGGGGCCCAGCGGGTCGCCCGGGGGGTCGCCGCGCAGCGCCAGGATGTTGCGGACGCCCTGGTCGGCGTAGTGGCCGAGGATGTTCCGCAGCTCGGCGACGCTGTGGCCGACGGCGGTCAGGTGGGCGGCCGGGGTCAGGGTGGTCTCCTGCGCGATGCGCCCGGTGACGTTCACCGTCCGCTCCCGGGTCGACCCGCCGGCGCCGTACGTCACCGAGACGAAGGTGGGGGAGAGGGCCTCCAGGCGCCGGATCGCGTTCCACAGGCCGGCTTCCGCTTCGGCGCTCCTGGGCGGCATGAATTCGAACGAGTAGGAACGCCTGCCGGTCGCGAGGAGTTCGCGGATGGAGGCCGCCCGGTCCGTGCGCGTGGTGGGGATTCCGAGTGTCATGGCAGGAGGTTATCCGGATTGGTGCGGACCAATCCCGGAGTGTCCACTCCGTGATACGGAATTCTCCACCGGGGGTGCCTGGCGGGGGGCCTGGGGCGGGACGGCACAATGGGGGCATGAAAAGACCTTCGCAGGCATTGCCGGGACTTCCCGGGTGGGACCGGTGCGCGGTGATGGGAATCGTGAACGTGACACCCGACTCGTTCTCGGACGGCGGGCGCTGGCTGGACCCGGGACGGGCGGTGGACCGGGGCCTGCTGCTGGTGGACCAGGGCGCCGACATCGTGGACGTGGGCGGGGAGTCGACCCGGCCCGGCGCGACCCGGGTCTCCGAGGAGGAGGAACTGCGCCGGGTGCTCCCGGTGGTGCGCGCGCTCGCCGACAAGGGCGTCCTGGTCAGCATCGACACCATGCGCGCCCGGGTCGCCGACGCGGCGGTGGAGGCCGGCGCGCGGATCGTCAACGACGTCAGCGGGGGCCTGGCCGATCCGGACATGGCCCGCGCCGTGGCCGGGACCGGGGTGCCCTTCGTCGTCATGCACTGGCGCGGGCAGTCCGCGGGCATGGACGCGCTGGCCGACTACACCGACGTGGTGGCCGAGGTGATCGGCGAGGTCGCCCGGCAGATGGACGCGGTCGTGTCGGCCGGGGTCGACCCGTCCCAGGTCATCGTCGACCCGGGGCTCGGCTTCGCCAAGAGCCGGCGGGACGACTGGGCGCTGCTGGCCTCGCTGGGCGCGTGGAGCGCGCTCGGGCGCCCGGTGCTGGTGGCGGCCTCGCGCAAGCGGTTCCTGGGCGAGCTGCTGGCCGACCCGGACACCGGCGAGGCCCGCCCGGCCCGGGAACGGGACGCGGCCACCGCGGCGGCCGGCGTGCTGGCCGCCGCCCAGGGGGCGTGGGCGGTACGGGTGCACGAGGTCCGCGACACGGCCGACGCCGTCCGGGTCGAGGCCGCGCTGCGGCACGCGGGCCGGGCCCTGCCCGGGCCGACGGCGCCGGGCGTGCCGCCGGCAGGCGCGTTGACGGAGGACGCGCTGACGGCGGGGGCGCGGGCGTGAACCGGCCCCAGCACGGGCCCCGCGCGCCCCCTCCGGACCGCTCCGCGCGCCCGCTCCGGACCGCCCGGACGCCCGCTCCGGCCCGTCCGGCACGATGGAGGGGCCGACGACACCGAACGACGACACCGAACGACGACGCTGGGACTTCTGGATGGACCACCCGACCGACGACACCCGCCTGCCCGCCCAGCGCGGCGGCACCGAACCCTACGGCCCCTGCGTGCTGCTCAAGCACGGCGAGGTCGCCCTCAAGGGCCGCAACCGGCGCGCGTTCGTGCAGCGCCTGGAGGACAACCTGCGGGCGGCGCTGCGCGGAGTGGGCGGCTCGACCTGGATCCGCACGCCGCACAGCCTCACCGTGCTCGGCGGGCAGGTGCCGGTCGAGACCCTGGTGGCCAGGGCACGCACCGTGATCGGCTTCAGCTCCGTGGAGCCGGCGCTGCGCGTGCCCAGCACGATGGAGTCGATCGAGGCGAACGGGCTGGAGGTGCTGCGCGCCGCGTGCGCCGGCCGGGCCGCCACCGGCTTCGCGGTGCGCGCCAAGCGGCGCGACAAGGCCTTCCCGCTGACCTCCTCCCAGCTGGAGCGGGAGCTCGGGGCGCTGCTCCAGCCGCGGGTGCCGGGCCTGCGGGTGGACTTGACCGCGCCCGACGTCACCCTGTCCGTCGAGATCGACCGCCGCGAGACCTTCCTGTCCGCCGAGCGCCACCCCGGGCTGAGCGGGCTGCCGGTGGGCTCCAGCGGCCGCGCCCTGGTGCTGCTCTCCGGCGGGTACGACTCGCCGGTGGCCGCGCACCGGGCCATGCGGCGCGGCCTGGCCTGCGACTTCGTGCACTTCAGCGGCGCGCCGTACACCAACCCCGCGTCGGTCTACAAGGCCTACGCGCTGGCCCGCGAGCTCAACCGCTACCAGCCGCCCGGCGCCCTGCACGTCATCGCCCTCGGCAAGGCCCAGAAGCAGCTGGCCGTCGCGGGTGCCGGACGGCTGCAGGTGGTCGCCCAGCGCCGCCTCATGGTCCGCACCGCCTCGGCGCTGGCCGAGGCCACCGGCGCGCAGGCGCTGGTGACCGGCGACAGCCTGGGGCAGGTGGCGAGCCAGACCCTGGCCAACATGGTCGCGGTGGACCAGGCGGCCACCCTGCCGGTGCTGCGCCCGCTGGTCGGCTGGGAGAAGCAGGAGATCATCGACCAGGCGAGGGCGCTCGGCACGGCCGGGATCTCCGTCCTGCCGGACGAGGACTGCTGCAGCCTGCTCGCCCCGCCGGAGGTCACCACCGGGGCGCGGATCGGTCGGCTGCGGGCCGTGGAGCGGCGCCTCGACCTGGACGAGCTGGTCGAGGCGCTGCTGGAGAACGTGCAGGTGATGCGGCCCGGCGAGGAGGAGGACCAGGCACCGTCCACCGCCACCTGCGCCGTCCCCTCCTGAGCGGCACGGCCCGACGGCCCGGACCCAGGGCCGTCGGGGGAGGAGAGCGGACGGGCCCGGCCGCCGGCGGGGGAGCGGCCGGCGGTCGACCCGGACCGGCGGACCAGCGTGGTGTTGTGACCGGTGGAGGGGGAGTGGTCGTGAACGAGGGCGCAGTGCGGGTGGGACGGGCCGTACGGACCGAGGACGGCGCCTGCCGCCACCTGCTGGTGTGGCGGGCCGGGCCCGGCTGGCGGATGGTGAGCAGCGCGGTGCTCGGCGGCGGGCTCGGGGAACGCGGATGGGTGCTCAACGCCCAGGTGCGGCCGGGCTACGCGCGGATGGATCCGGCCGAGCACCTGGCCGAACTGGCCGCCGCGCAGGGGCTCTCGGGCCCAGGCGTCGGGCTGATGACGGCGGCCGAGGTGGACGACTGCACCCGGGCCGAGGACGGCGGGGTCAGCGCGGTGGTCACCACCGGGATCGGCGTCGCGCTGTGGGCGGCGGACCCGGCCGCGGCGCCGGTGGAGTACCGGCCCGGCACGATCAACATCCTGGCCGTGGTGCCGGCCGCGGTCGCGGACGGGGGCCTGGTCAACCTGCTGGCCACCGCGGCCGAGGCCAAGGTCCAGGCCCTGCTGGACGCCGGCTACGACTGCTCGGGCACCCCGTCCGACGCCGTCTGCGTGGCCGTCCGGTCGGCTTCCGACGAGGGGCCCGCCGACCCCTTCGGTGGCCCGCGCTCGTTCTGGGGCGCCCGGCTGGCCCGGGCGGTGTACCGGGCGGTGCGGGCCGGCGCCGAGCTGGACCGCGAGCGGCGCGCCCAGGGGCCGCCGGTGCCGCACCCGCGGACGGTGCCCGGCTGCTGCGTCCCGGACGTGCGCGGGCCCGGTGCGGAGGCAGTGGCGGAGACGGTGGCGGGTTAGCCGACCCAGCCGGCGGTCAGGTTCCGCACGGCCGAGCCGTCGAGGTCCCGGAGCTTGATCCCGGCGAAGCCCCGGGCGGCGTCGGAGGTGAGCACCCGGAAGGCGGGCCGCTCGGCGGCCAGCAGGTCGAGGATCCGGGCGGCCACGTCCTCGGCGGCCTGGGCGGAGGCGAAGGCGTCGCGGGTGCGTTCCAGGTAGGCGGCCAGGGCGGGCGCGTACGGCCCGGCCTGTTCGGCCGCGTCGTCCGTGAGGCCCACGTTGGTGACGAACTCGCTGGCCACCGCGCCCGGTTCGACCACGCTGACGGACACCCCGACGGTGGCGGCGACCGGGGCGAGCGACTCCATGAAGCCCTCGACCGCGAACTTGGCGGCGCAGTACGCCTCGTTGAAGGGCTGGCCGACCACGCCGCCGACGCTGGTCACGGTCAGTACCCGGCCGCCGCTCGCCCGCAGCAGGGGCAGGGCGGCCTTGGTGACGTGCAGCACCCCGAAGAAGTTGACCTCCATGACGGCGCGGACGTCGGCCACGCTCTCCTGCTCCAGGGTGCCGACGTGGCCCGCGCCGGCGTTGTTGACCAGCGCGTCCAGCCGTTCGACGCCGGCCAGGCAGGCCTCGACGGAGGCCTGGTCGGTGACGTCCAGCGCCCGGAGGTCGACGGTGACCCCGGCCGCCGCGGCGGCGGCCAGCAGCGGGCCGGCCTTCGCGGTGTTCCGCATGGTGGCGATCACGTGCCAGCCGCCGCGGGCGGCGGCGACGGCGGTGGCCAGGCCGATGCCGGAGGAGGTGCCGGTGATCAGGACGGTCTTGTCGCTCATGGTGTCGGGCTCCAGATGATTACGGATCATAACCAATATGATTCATAACTATGTGGCCCGATAGTTCACCCTGTCAAGCACCTGGCTACCCTGGTGGTCATGCCCCACCCATCGGATGACCTCGCCCAGGAGATCGTCGGACTCTTCGCGGCCGTCAACCGCCGCTACGGCCGGGAGGCCGAGGAGGCCGCGGCGGTCCACGGGCTGACCGCGCTGCAGGCCAAGGCGCTGCTCACCGCCGAGGCCCCGGTCCCGACCCGGCGGATCGCCGAGCGGCTGCACGCGGAGCCGTCCAACGTGACGGTGATCGTCGACCGGCTGGAGTCGCGCGGCCTGGTCGAGCGCAGCGTCGACCCCGTCGACCGCCGGGTCAAACGCGTCGCCGCCACCGCCGCCGGCCGGGAGGTCGCCGCGGACCTGCGCGCCCGGATGCCGTTCGCCGGCGACCCGCTGGCCCGGCTCGGCGCCGAGCAGCGCGAGTCCCTGCGCGATCTCCTCCGGCTGGTCCTGGAGGCATGACAGCCGCCCCGGATGGGCGGTCCGGGGGCGGCTGTCATGTCGGTGCCGGGTCGCCGCCCATCAGCGGCTTCCGGCTCGAAGTGTCCGCGCCGGCCGCCCCGTCGAGCCGGCAGCCGGAAGGGCCGTCACCGGATTCCTTCCGGTGACGGCCCTTCGTGTCCGTACGGTCCTGAGTGGGGCCCGTGGACTCCGGGGGGGGGGGGAATTCCCCGGCGGGGTCGGTTACTTGGCGGCGAAGGCCTTCTCGATGTCCTCGACGACCTTCTCCGCCGCGATCGGGCCGGAGCTGCTGCTCCACACCTGGCCGTCGACGCCCGTCACCTGGTCGGTGCCGACGGCCTTGAGGCGGGTGAAGGCCTCCTGCTTGCGCGCGGTCTCCAGGGCCTTCTCGCCCTCGGCGTTCAGGGTGGCGACGAAGATCCGGTCGGCGTCGGCCTTGTTGAGGTTCTCCAGGGACAGCGGGTCCGAGTGGGGCTGGGCGCCCAGGCCGTCGGCGATCGGCAGGGTGGCGGCGCCGGCCTTCTTCAGCAGGTCGCCGGGCATGTTGGTGGTGTTCATCACGATCGGCCCGTTGGGCATCCACCGCATCACGACGGCGCTGCCGGTCTTTCCCTCGCCGGCCTTGGCGGCGCGCTTGTCCAGGGCGTCGAGCTTGGCGGTCAGGTCGTCCTTGTGGCCGAGCGCGTCGCCGTACACGGCGAGCATCGCGCGCCAGTCGCCGGCCTTGGGGACGATCGTCGGGGCGACCGCGGAGAGCTTGTCGTACTGCGCCTTCTCGATGCCCGAGGAGGCCAGGATGAGGTCGGGGGTGGCCTTGAGGATCGCCTCGATGTTGGGCTCCTTGACGGTGGCCACCAGCGGGACGGAGTCGGCCTTCAGGTAGGCCGGGGCGGTGGTGCCGCCGCGGCTGGAGCTGGTGCCCACCGGGGTGACGCCGAGTGAGAGGGCGGTGTCCAGCGAGGTGTCGTTGAGGGCGACGACCCGCTTGGCCTCGGCCGGGACCTCGACGGCGCCGAAGGCGGTGTCGATGCTGCGCTTGCCGTCCTTGGCGGCGGTGGAGGAGGAGCCGGAGTCACCCGCGGAGCTGCCGGAACCCGAGGAGCCGCACGCGGTCAGGCCCAGGGCGAGGGCGCCGACGACGGCCGTTCCGAGCAGGGTCTTGGTAAAGCGGGTGCCAAGCATGGGTGTTCTCCGAGGAATGGTAGTTTACGGACGAACCGTTTTTCTGAGGTTAGCCTAACCATACGTAAGGCCATGACGGAGAGGCCCCGGTGTGACATTCCGATCACTCCTCTTGCGCGGACTGTTGCCCGCCGGCGCGATACTGCTGCTCGCCGTACTGGCGAGCCTGCTGCTCGGCGCCGGTGACGTGGGGCCGTCACGAGCGCTCGCCACCCTGCTCGGTGACGGCGACTCCGACTCCCGGTTCACCGTGTTCCACCTGCGCGCCCCGCGCACCGCGGTGGCCCTCGCCGTCGGGCTCGCGCTCGGCGTGGCCGGCACCGTGCTCCAGGCCGCCGCCCGCAACCCGCTGGCCGAGCCCGGCCTGCTCGGCGTCAGCACCGGCGCCTCCTTCGCCGTGGTGATCGCGATCGTGCTCGGCGCCAGCGCCGCCGGCGTCGGCCCCTACGTCGCGGTGCTGGGCGCCGCCGCCGGCTGCCTGCTGGCACTCGGCGCGGCCCGGCTGCGCGGCACCGGCGACGACCCCGTCCGGCTGGTGCTCGCCGGCGCCGCGCTGAGCGGGCTGATGAACGCCGGCTCCTCCGTGCTGCTGCTGTCCGACGCCCGGGCCGCCGACGAGATCCGCTTCTGGACCATCGGCTCGGTGGCCGGCCGCGGCACCGACCAACTGCTGTCGGTGCTGCCCGTCCTGCTGCTCGGTCTGGTGCTGGCGCTGCTCTCCGGCCCGGCGCTGACCGCGCTCAGCCTCGGCGACGACGTCGCCACCGGCCTCGGCCACAAGCCCCGCCGCGCCCGCGCCCTCGCGGTGACCGCTGTCGCACTGCTGGTCGGCGCCGCCACCGCGATCGCCGGGCCGGTCTCCTTCGTCGGCCTGGTGGTGCCCTTCGCCGCCCGGGCCCTGGTCGGCCCGGACCTGCGCCGGCTGCTCGTGGTGTCCGCCCTGCTCGGCCCGGCCGTCGTCCTGCTCGCCGACGTGGCCTCCCGGCTCGTCGCCCGCCCGTACGAGATGCCGCTCGGCGTGATGACCGCCCTGTGCGGCGCCCCCGTCCTGGTCGCCGTCGTCCGCTCGCACAGAATGCCCTCGCTGTGACCTCCACTCTCAACGCCCCGAAGGCCCCGGGCCCCGGCCCGCGCCCGGCCGCGACCCGGCGGCCGACCCCACCCGGCACCCGGCTGCTCGTCCTCGGCGGCGACCGCTCGGTGCTCGTCCCCGTCCGGCCGCTGCTCGGCTTCGCCGCCCTGCTGGCCGCCGTGGTCGCGGTGACGGCCGTCTGCCTGGCCGTCGGCGAGACCGACCTGGACCCGGTGACGGCCCTGCGCGCCGCCTTCGGCGACGGCACCGCCCGCGACGTCCTGCTGGTGGAGAAGCTCCGGCTGCCCCGCGCCGAGGCCGCACTGGCCGTCGGCGCCGCCCTCGGCGTCGCGGGCTGCCTGATGCAGACCCTCGCCCAGAACCGGCTGGCCACCCCGGACACCGTCGGCTTCAACGAGGGCGCCAGCGCCTTCGCGGTCGCCTCCGTCACCGGCGTCGCCACCCAGCTGCTGCCCTCCGCCGCAGCCCTGGCGGGCGCCGCCACCGCCGCCTCGCTCGCCTTCGCCCTCGGCGGCGGGGCCGGCCGCAACGGCTACCGCTTCCTCGTCGTCGGCCTCGGTATCGGCGCGGTCTTCGGCGCGGTGACCAACCTGATGCTCTCCCGCGCCGCCATCGACGCCGCCAACGCCGCCTTCGGCTGGACGGTCGGCACCCTCAACAGCCGGGACGCCGACACCGTCGGCCACCTCGAACTCGGCCTGCTGGTCTGCCTGCCCGCCGCCGTGCTGCTGGGCCGCCGGCTGTCGCTGCTGCGCTTCTCCGACGCCGTCGCCACCGGGCTGGGCGTCCGGGTGCGCGGCCTGCGGATCGGCGTCCTGGCGGTCGCCGTGGTCTGCGCGGGCCTGGCCGTGGCCGTCGCCGGACCGCTCGGCATGATCGCGCTCGCCGCGCCCGAGGCCGCCCGCCGGATCGCCGGACCGCGCTGCGTGCCGGTGCTCACCTCGGCCGCCGCCGGCGCCGCCTTCACCCTGCTCGCCGACCTGATCGGGCGCACCGCGCTGTCGCCGATCGAGGTGCCGGCCGGCCTGGTCACCGCCGTCGTGGGCGGCCCGTACCTGCTCTGGCTGCTGCTCACCACCCGTCCCCGGAGGACCGCATGACCGCCCCCACCGCGACCGCCGCCGACGCCCCGGCCCACCGGCTGGCGACCAGCGCGCTCAGCCTCGGCCACGACCGCACCATCGTGGTGCGCGAGCTGGACCTCGAACTGCCGGAGCGGCAGGTCACCGTCATCGTCGGCCCGAACGGCTGCGGCAAGTCCACCCTGCTCGGCGGCCTCGCCCGGACCATCGCCCCGCGCTCCGGCGCCGTCCTGCTCGACGGCAAGCCGCTGACCTCGCTGTCCACCCGCGCGATCGCCCGGATCATCGGCCTGCTGCCGCAGTCCGCCACCGCCCCGGACGGGCTGACCGTCCGTGACCTGGTCCGCTACGGCCGCCAGCCGCACCAGGGCCTGCTGCGGCAGTGGTCCGCCACCGACGCCGAGGCGGTGGAACACGCCCTCACCGCCGCCGACCTGCACGAACTCGCCGACCGCCCGCTCGACACTCTCTCCGGCGGCCAGCGCCAGCGTGCCTGGATCGCGATGGCCGTCGCCCAGGACACCGACATCCTGATGCTGGACGAACCCACCTCGGCGCTGGACATGGGGCACGCCCTGGAGGTGCTGGAGATGGTGCGCGGACTCACCGAGCGCGGCCGCACCGTCGTCCTCGTCCTGCACGACCTGACCACCGCCTGCCGCTACGCCGACCACATGGTGGCCATGCGGGACGGCCGGGTGGCCGCCCAGGGCGCGCCGCGCGACATCGTCACCCCGGAGCTGGTGCGCGAGCTGTACGGGGTGGAGAGCGCGATCCTCACCGACCCGGTGCACGGCACCCCGGTGGTCTGCCCGGTCGGCCTCGCGCCCCGGGCCCGCTGACCGCGCGTCCGCTGGCAGTGCGCCGGCTGGCCCCGGGCCGGTGCCGCCGGACCGCCCGGCCGTTCAGCCGTTCAGCCGGCCAGGCCGGGCAGCACCTCGGCGCCGGGCAGCCGCGCCAGCGCCCACCCGGGCAGGATGAGCTTGCCCCGGCGCCGGCCGCTGCCGACCAGGACGTACGGCGCCTCGGCCACCGCCCCGTCGATCAGCAGCGGCCATCCGGCGGGCAGGCCGAGGGGCGTGATGCCCCCGTACTCCATGCCGGTCAGCTCGACCGCGGTGTCCATCGGCGCGAACGACGCCTTGCGCGCCCCCAGGTGGGTGCGCACCGCCTTGTTGACGTCCACCCGCGTGGTGGCCAGGGCCAGGCACGCGGCCAGGGTCACCTCCCCGGCACGCTTGGCGGCGACCACCACGCAGTTCGCGGAGAGCTCCGGGGGAGCGTTGTAGGCCGCGCAGAACACGGCGGTGTCCGCCAGCTCCGGATCGGTGTCCACGTAGAGGACCGAGGCGGCCGCCTCCTGGGCGGCCCAGTTCTTCAGCGCGTCGGCGACGGGCGCGGCGAGCTCCGCGCAGACCTCCAGCGCGGGCGCGGCGGAGACGAAGTTCCCGAAGGGCGGGCGTACGGACTCACTCATGGGACCGGACTGTAGCGCCTTCCCGGAACCCGTCAGTCCCGGGACCCGTCGGCCCCGGAACCCGTCGGCCCCGGAACCCGTCAGCCGTACGGGACGACCGCGACCGGGCAGTGCACGTGGTGGATCGCGGCGTGCGCCACCGGGCCGACGTGGTGGTGGCGCAGCGGCAGGTGCCGGATCCGGCGGCCGACCACCAGCAGCCGGGCCGTCGCCGCGGCGTCCACGAGGTCCACCGCGGGCTTGCCCCGGATCAGCTCGGTGGTCACCTCGACGCCGGGATAGTGGACCCGCCACGGCGCCAGGGCCCCGGCGAGCCCGCTGTCCTCGGCCGCGGACGCCTCGCGCTCCAGCCCGCCGATCGCCCCGTAGGACATGTACTCGCTGCCGGCCGGCGGCGACCAGACGTGCACCACCCGCAGCGGCGCCGAGCGCAGCGCGGCGGCCTGGAAGGCGAAGGCCAGCACCGGCTCCGCCGGGCGCCCGAGGTCCAGGCCGACCATCACCTCGCCGTCCGGCTCGTCCCCGCCGGCCCGGACCAGCACCACCGGGCAGGCCGCCCGCCGCAGCACCTCCTGGCTCACCGAGCCGATCAGGAACCCGCGCAGGGTGCCCAGTCCGCGCGAGCCGACCACCAGCACGGATGCGCTCTGCCCGGCGGCCTCCAGCGCCTCGACGGGATCGGCGGCCACCGAGGAGGCGGCCACCTCCACCGCGGGCGCCAGGGACCTCAACTCGCCCTCGCGTTCGGCGAGTTGCGCCAGCGCGGGATGGTCGCCCGGTCGGCTCCCGGGGGCGACGTGCTTGGGCCGGGGCCACGCCTGGAGGACGTCCAGGCGCAGGCCGCGGCGCTGCGCCTCGCGGGCGGCCCAGGCGGCGGCGGCCAGGCTCTCGGGCGAGCCGTCGAATCCGACGACGACGGGCCCGGTCACGGCGTGGGGCCCGGTCACGGCGTGGGGTCCGGTCACGGCGTGCTCCTCGGTTCCGGCGCGGCCGGAGGTCTCGGCGTGTGCGCCCAGTATCCGGCCGGTCCCCGGCCCGCGCCTCCCGGACACCCGCCGCCGGCCCGGCTCCGGGAGCCGCCCTGCGCGGCGCACGCACCCCGACGCGCCCTGGTGCGGGGCCGATCGACAGGACGCTCCCCGGGCCGCCGGTTCGGCCGTCCGGCTGGTCGCCCGCCCGGCGGCGCGGCACGCCCCCGGCCCGGCCGGGGCGTCGGGCTAGGGTCTCCCGGACCGGTCCGTCCCACTCCGGGAGAACGATGCCGAGGCTCCCCGATCTCCGCTCGCGCTGGGCGAGCGCCGCCGCCGGACTGGCCGTGCTCGCCTCCGCCCTGGCGGGCTGCGGGGGCGGCGGCAGCGGCGGCCCCGTCACCCTGAACTGGTACAACTTCCCGGACGACTCGGGCGCCCTCCAGCAGGCCGCCGACCGCTGCGGGCAGGAGTCCGGCGGCCGCTACACGATCCGCTACAACAAGCTGCCGCGTGGCGCCGACGGCCAGCGCCAGCAGCTGGTGCGCCGGATGGCGGCGCACGACGCCGACGTGGACGTCCTCGGCCTGGACGTCACCTGGCCCGCCGAGTTCGCCGAGGCCGGCTGGATCCGCGAGTGGACCGGGGCGATGCGCGAGCGGGCCACCGCCGACACCCTCGACGCGGCGGTGCGCACCGCGACCTGGCGGGACCGGCTGTACGCGGTGCCGTACAACTCCAACACCCAGTTGCTCTGGTACCGCGACGACCTGGTGCCGACCCCGCCCCGGACCTGGGCGGAGATGCTCTCGGCGGCGAAGGAGCTGGCCCGCGAGGGCAGGCCGCACCTGGTGGAGATCCAGGGCGCCCAGTACGAGGGGCTGACGGTCTGGTTCAACACGCTGGTCACCAGCGCGGGCGGTTCGATCCTGACCCCCGACGCCCAGGCGCCCTCGCTCGGGGCGCCGGCCGTCACGGCCGCCGGGGTGATGCGCGACCTGGCGGCGTCGGTGGCCGCCGACCCCTCGCTGCCGAACCAGATGGAGGACCAGAACCGGCTCGCCATGGAGTCCGGCACGGCCGCCTTCGAACTCAACTACCCCTTCGTCTACCCCTCGATGAAGGCCAACCGGCCGGAGCTGTTCCCGCACTTCCGCTGGGCCCCGTACCCCGCGGTGAGCGCCGACCGGCCCGCCAGCGTCACCATCGGCGGGATCGACCTCGCGGTGGGCGCCTACAGCCGCCACCCCGACCTCGCCGCCGAGGCCACCCTGTGTCTGCGCGACCGGGACAACCAGCTCACCAACGCGCTGAAGGGCGGCCTGCCTCCCTCGCTGCGGAGCCTGTACGGGACGGCCGAGCTCACCGCCAGCTACCCGTTCGCCGCCGACGTGCTGGCCGCCCTCGACTCCGCGAGCGTGCGGCCCCAGACCCCGGCCTACCAGAACGTCTCCATCGCCGTCTCGCACACCCTCTCCCCGCCCGCCGGCATCCGTCCGGAGAAGGACGTGGCCGACCTCCGCGGGCAGATCCAGGCCGCCCTCGGCTCGAAGGGGCTGATCCCGTGACACCGTCCACCGAGGCCGCCGCCGCGGCCGGGCCCGAACCGGCCGGACCGGAGCCGGCCGGGCCCTCGCGCGGGGCCCGCCAGGAGAGCCGGCTGGGCCTGCTGCTGTGCGCCCCCGCGGTGATCGTGATGCTCGCCGTCACCGCCTACCCGATCGGCTACGCCGTCTACCTGTCCCTGCAGCGCTACGACCTGCGCTTCCCCGCGCAGGCGCACTGGGTCGGCCTCGCCAACTACGGTGCGGTGCTGACCTCGCCGTACTGGTGGCAGGCGCTCGGCGTCACGGTGCTGATCACGGTGGCGTCGGTCACCGTGGAGCTGGTGCTCGGCCTGGCGCTCGCGCTGGTGATGCACCGGACGGTCTTCGGGCGCGGCACGGTGCGCACCGCGGTGCTGGTGCCGTACGGGATTGTCACCGTGGTCGCCGCGTACTCCTGGCAGTACGCCTGGACCC
Organism: Kitasatospora sp. NPDC002543; assembly: GCF_053594915.1. Lineage (NCBI taxonomy): Bacteria > Bacillati > Actinomycetota > Actinomycetes > Kitasatosporales > Streptomycetaceae > Kitasatospora > Kitasatospora sp. NPDC002543. Next base: position 20,347 of record NZ_JBSFWR010000115.1, read on the forward strand.
CGGGCACCGGCTACCTGGCGGCGCTGCTGCCGGAGGGCAGCGCCCCGCTGACGGAGCAGTGGCCGGCCGTCGGTCTGATCGTCCTCGCGGAGGTGTGGAAGACCACCCCGTTCATGGCGCTGCTGCTGCTCGCCGGCCTGGCCCTCGTCCCGGAGGAGACCGTCCGGGCGGCGATGGTGGACGGCGCGAGCGCGGGCCAGCGGCTGCGGCTGGTGGTCCTGCCGCTGATGAAGCCGGCGATCCTGGTCGCGCTGCTCTTCCGGACCCTGGACGCCTTCCGGATCTTCGACAACATCTACGTGCTGACCAGCGGCGCCAACGGCACCGGCTCGGTGTCGATCCTCGGCTACGACAACCTCTTCACCGCGCTCAACCTGGGCATCGGCTCGGCGATCTCGGTGCTGATCTTCGTCTGCGTGGCGCTGATCGCCCTGGTCTTCGTCAAGCTGTTCGGCGCGGCCGCGCCCGGCGCCGACCCGGAGCACCGGTGAGCGGCCGGCCCGCCCGGGCGCTGACCGGCTGGGGCGTCGCCAACCTGGTGGTGGTGCTCTACGCGCTCTTCCCGGTGTGGTGGATCGTGGCGCTCTCCTTCAAGGATCCGAGCACCCTCTCCGACGGCGCCTTCGTGCCCCGCCGCTGGACCCTGGCCAACTACCGGGGCATCTTCCAGACCTCGGAGTTCACCCGCGCCCTGGTCAACTCGATCGGCATCGCGGTGATCGCCACCACCGTCGCCGTCGTGCTGGGCACCATGGCCGCGTACGCGGTGGCCCGGCTGCGCTTCCCCGGCAAGCGGCTGCTGATCGGGGTGTCGCTGCTGATCGCGATGTTCCCGCCGATCTCGCTGGTCTCGCCGCTGTTCGACATCGAGCGGGCGCTCGGCCTGTTCGACACCTGGCCCGGGCTGATCATCCCGTACATGACCTTCTCGCTGCCGCTGGCGATCTACACGCTCTCGGCGTTCTTCCGGGAGATCCCCTGGGACCTGGAGAAGGCGGCCAAGGTGGACGGTGCCACGCCGTGGCAGGCGTTCCGGCTGGTCATCGCGCCGCTGGCGGCGCCGGGAGTGTTCACCACCGGCATCCTGGTCTTCATCTTCTGCTGGAACGACTTCCTGTTCGCGATCTCGCTGACCTCCACCACCTCGGCCCGGACGGTCCCCGCGGCGATCGCCTTCTTCACCGGGAGCTCCCAGTTCGAGCAGCCGACCGGATCGATCGCGGCCGCCGCCGTGATCATCACGATCCCGATCGTGGTCTTCGTGCTGCTGTTCCAGCGCCGCATCGTCGCCGGGCTCACCGCCGGCGCAGTCAAAGGCTGAACCCGAGTCGATGAACCCGCCCCACCCGGCGGGCCAGGAAGGCGGATCGTGGCCGAGATCGTCCTCGACGGCATCACCAAGCGCTACCCCGACGGCGCCGTCGCCGTCCGCGACGTCAACCTCACCATCGCCGACGGGGAGTTCGTGATCCTGGTCGGCCCCTCCGGCTGCGGCAAGTCCACCACCCTCAACATGATCGCCGGGCTGGAGGACATCACCGAGGGCACCCTGCGGATCGCCGGGGAGGTGGTCAACGACCGGGCCCCCAAGGACCGCGACATCGCGATGGTCTTCCAGAGCTACGCCCTCTACCCGCACATGAGCGTGCGCGACAACATGGGCTTCGCGCTGCGCCTGGCCAAGGTCGACAAGCCGACCATCGCCGCCAAGGTCGAGGAGGCCGCCCGCATCCTGGACCTGACCCAGCACCTGGACCGCAAGCCCGCCAACCTCTCCGGCGGGCAGCGCCAGCGGGTCGCGATGGGCCGGGCGATCGTCCGCGACCCCAAGGCCTTCCTGATGGACGAACCGCTGTCCAACCTGGACGCCAAGCTGCGGGTCCAGATGCGCACCCAGATCGCCGCCCTCCAGCGCAGGCTGGGCACCACCACCGTCTACGTCACCCACGACCAGGTCGAGGCGATGACGCTCGGCGACCGCGTGGTGGTGATGCGCTCCGGCGTCGTCCAGCAGGTCGGCTCGCCGCAGGAGCTGTACGACGAGCCGGTGAACCTCTTCGTCGCCGGCTTCATCGGCTCACCCGGGATGAACTTCCTCGGCGCCACCCTGGAGCAGGACGGACCGCACACCGCGCTGCGCACCTCCCTGGGCGACCTCCCGCTGGACGACCGCACCCGGCGCGCCCTGGAGCGCGCGGACGCGCCGCGCGAACTGATCGTCGGCATCCGCCCCGAGGACTTCGAGGACGCGGCGCTGGTCGAGGGGCACACCGGCGGGGTCACCGTCACCGTGACCGTCGAGGTGCGGGAGTCCGTCGGCTCCGACGTCTACGTCCACTTCGCGGAGGAGGGCGGACCGGCGGTGACCGAGGAACTCGCCGAACTCGCCGCCGACTCGGGCCGGGCCGACACCGGGATGCGCGAGCACCGGGTGGTCGCCCGGCTGAGCACCGCCACCCGGGCCGCCGAGGGCGGGCCGCTGGACCTGTGGGTGGACACGGCGCGCGTCCACGTCTTCGACCCGCGCGGCGGGGTGAACCTGACACACCCGGAACACCGGTAGCGGGGTACTGCGGAAGGCCCAACACCGCCTCGGCCGACGGTGTGCCTGACCGTAGCCGTGCGGAAGTCGCCCTACATTGCCCGGCTATGAGAGAAAATGCCGGAATCAGTCGCCGATCGGTGCTCAAGGCCCTCCCCGCGGCCGCCGTCCTCGCGGCGGGCTCCGACGGGCTCCTCGCCCGGCCGGCGAGGGCCGCGGCCACCTTCCCGCAGCCGGTCGTCCGGAGCTCCCCGTCGGTCGCCGGCGGATCCTCGGCCGGGGCCTCCGCGGGCACGAGGGCGGTGCTGGAGCAGACGCTCGACGTCCGGTTCACCAGCACCGCCGTGCCCGGCTACGGGACGGTCACCACGCGCACCTACAACGGGACGATCCCGGGGCCGACCCTGCGGGTGCGCGCCGGCGACGCACTGTGGCTGCACCAGGTCAACGGCCTGCCGCCGAACCCGCCGGACCCGATGCCCGCCTCCGGCCACGGCGGCCACAACCGGCCGCACCGCCTGAACAGCTTCAACCTCCACACCCACGGCCTGCACGTCTCGCCCTCCGGGGAGGCCGACAACATCCTGCGCGAGTTCCCGCCGCGCACCGCCGAGGAGGTCGCGGCCGGCGTCCCCGAGCCGCGGTACCTCACCACCGTCGAGATCCCCGCCGGCCACCCCGCCGGGACGTACTGGTACCACCCGCACGTGCACGGCGCCACCGCCCAGCAGATCGCCGGAGGGATGGCCGGGGTCCTCATCGTCGAGGGCGACGTCGACGAGGTGCCGCAGATCAAGGCCGCCGCCGACGTGGTCGTCTGCGTCAACGAACTCCGGCTCAAGGACGACAAGGTCGCCGAGTTCACCACCGGCGACGCCCTGGCCGCCGCCCAGCCGACCTTCACCATCAACGGCTCGGTCAACCCCACCCTCACGCTGCGCCCCGGGGAGGTCCAGCGCTGGCGCCTGGTCGCGGCGACCGCCTTCACCGCCTTGAAGCTCCAAGTGATCAGTGGTGAAAAGAAATTGGCGATGCATCAGATCGCCATGGACGGGGTGACCTTCCCCGCGGTGGTCGCCGCCGAGACGGTGTCGCTGGCCGTGGGCAACCGGGCCGACGTGCTCGTCCGGGGCGGCGACGCCGGGACGTACGAACTGCGGGCCACCGGGGTGCCCGGCCCGCTGATGACGATCGAGGTGGCGGGAGAGGCCGTCCGGCCGCCGATGGAGCTGCCGACCGCGCTCCCGCAGGGCAAGCCGTTCCTCGACGAGAAGGACGTCGCCGACCCCGACAGCGACCGCAGGATCGTCTTCCACGTCGACGCGGGTGCCTTCCCCAAGCCGTTCCCCAACGCCTACCGCGTCCTCGGCAGCCACCCCACCCCGGCCGCCTACCCGGAGGGCGACCTCACCCGCGACCCCGCCTACGGCCTGTTCGACCCCGAGTACGTCAACCACACCCTGGAACTCGGCACCGTCGAACGGTGGACCCTGCACACCGACGACAGCATGCCCGCCTTCCACCACCCCTTCCACCTGCATACCAACCACGTCCTGGTCACCCACCGCAACGGCGTGCGACTCGACCCGCCGGTCTGGCAGGACACCGTCGACCTGAGCGGCGGCAAGCCGGGGGACACCGTCACCCTCCTGGTCAAGTACGAGGACTTCACCGGCCGCACCGTCCTGCACTGCCACCAGCTCCAGCACGAGGACCTCGGCATGATGCAGCTGGTCGACCTCGTCCAGCCGCGACGGCCCCGGGGGCCGCGCCGGCAGGCCGGGAAGAACGGGCCCGGTCGGCCCGGGGAGCCGGTGCGGCCCCGTCCGCTCGACCACTGAGCGCTCCTGCGCCGCCCCCGTGGAACCGTCGGCGGAACCGGGGGACGGAACCGGGGGCGGAACCGGCGGCGGAACCGGCGCAGGAAAAACATCCGGAACAGGAGTTCGGACCCGCCTCCCGGGGTACAACCAGTCATGCAGCGGCCGTGACCGTTCCGGCTGCTCCCGCACCCGATCGGGTGCCACCGGGACCGCGCTTGAAGAAGCCGGGCACAGGTCCTGGGGGAAGAAGTCCGCGGCGCGCACGAGGTGCGAGCCCGTAGCCGTCGCCGGGCGTCCACCCCGATGTCCTGGAGCGATCACGTGTCCATCCACCTGGAAACGACCGAGACGGAGCCCGCGCCCCGGGGCCTGCCGCCCGACCTGCCGCGAAGACCGACGGCGGCCGAGCTGCGCCGGATGGGGAAGACCGAGGCCCGCGAACTGAGCGACGCGCTGTTCGAACGGCTGGCCGCGCTGGCCCGCGAGTCCCACGCCTACAGCTACGTCCGCGGCACGATCATCGAGCTCAACATGCCGCTGGTGCGCTTCATCGCCGCCCGCTTCCGCCACCGCGCGGAGGACATGGAGGACATCCTCCAGGTCGGCACGATCGGCCTGATCAAGGCCGTCGACGGCTACGATCCCGGGCGCGGCGTCGAGTTCGTCACCTA
>NZ_JBSFWR010000116.1:0-25045 GCF_053594915.1 Kitasatospora sp. NPDC002543
CTGCCCCCGCCGTCGGGCGCCCCACTCGCCCCACGGCAGTCTGAAAATCATCCAGCCCCCGCAGCACCCACCCCCGGAGCCGCCCCCGGCCCCCCCACCCTCCCGAGAGCCCCCCAACACAAGAACGCCCCCTCCCCGACCCGAAGGCCGGAAAGGGGGCGCTCCCCAAGGGCTCTGCTACAACCTCAGTTGTCGCCGTCCTCGTCGATCAGGAAGCCCCGCATCGGTGCCGGAGCCTGCTGCATCGGCTGCGGCGGCTGCGGACGGACGGCCGCCATCGGCTGGGTCATCCCGGCCGGCTGCATCTGCGGCGCACCGCTGTTGCCACCGGCCGACTGCCCGCCGAAGCTCGGCGCCGAGGAGCTGCCGCCGAAGGAGCTGTTCCCGCCGAAGGACGGCGAGTTGCCCCCGAAGGACGGCTGGTTGCCACCGAAGCCCGGCGCACCGCTGCTCATCGCGCCGGCACCGGCCGGAGCCATCGACGAGGCCGCCGGCGGCAGCGAGGCGGTGGCGGGGATCCGCGGCGGGGCGAGCGAGTCGTCGGCCTGCGACTCCAGCTGGCGCAGCTGGGTCTCCAGGTACGACTTCAGTCGCGTGCGGTACTCACGCTCGAACGCCCGCAGGTCCTCGACCTTGCGCTCCAGCGTGGCCCGCGCCGACTCCAGCGAGCCCATCGCGACGCGGTGCTTCTCCTGGGCGTCCCGCTCCAGCGCGTCGGCCTTGGCACGGGCGTCGCGCTCCAGGCCCTCGGCGCGGCTGCGCGCCTCGCCGACGATCTTGTTGGCCTCGGAGCGGGCCTCGGAGATCGCCTGGTCGGCGGTCTGCTGAGCGAGCGCCAGCACGCGGGCGGCGCTGTCGCCGCCGGGGCCCTGCTGCTGCATCGGGGCGCCCATGGGGCCACCCATCTGCTGCGGGCCGCCCATGGGGCCACCCATGGGCTGCATCTGCTGCTGGCCCATGCCCTGGCCCATCGGGTTGCCCATCTGCTGCGGGCCACCGGGGCCGCCCATGGGCTGGAGCATCTGACCGCCCATCGGCTGGACCAGCTGCTGCTGGCCGCCCATGGTCTGGTTCATCTGCTGCTGCGGGCCGCCGGCAGCGGGAAGCTGCGGGGCGGAGCCGGCGGGCAGGCCGAGGGGCTGGTTGCCCATCTGCTGCTGGGGGCCGGGGCCCATCTGCTGCTGGGGACCACCCGGGCCCATCTGCTGCGGGCCGCCGGGGCCCATCTGCTGGGGGCCGCCCGGACCCTGCTGTCCGGGGACCGGCGGGCCGGATATGGCGGCGGGCACCGGAGCGCCGCCCTGTCGGGGCGCGTCCTGCTGCGGCTCCTTGCGGAGGTTGGCCTGGTTCTGCGCGGCGGCACGAGTCGCGGCGGCCAGCTTGGCACGCAGGTCCTCGTTCTCCCGGAGGAGGCGGGTCAGCTCCGCCTCGACCTCGTCGAGGAAGGCATCGACCTCGTCCTCGTCATAGCCTTCACGCAGGCGGACGGTCGTGAACTGCTTGTTCCGAACGTCCTCGGGGGTCAATGGCATCTCTTCACCTCAACGTGATCGTCGGCACACCGGCATCCTGTCGCATCGCTCACCTACGACTAGGGGTGCACAAGCGAGATCAGGACATACACAATGATCATCAGTACGAAGAAGGACAGGTCGAGCGCCACGCCCCCGAAACGCAACGGCGGAATGAGCCGCCGAAGAAGCTTGAGCGGCGGATCCGTGACAGTGTACGTGGCCTCCAGGACCAGGACCATGGCCTTGCCGGGCCGCCACGAACGCGCGAACTGGAAGACCCAGTCCATGACCAGTCGTACGAGCAGGAACACCAGGAAGACGGTCAGGGCGTAGTAGAGCACCGCCCACACGATGTCCATCGCGTTTCCCTCTCCCCGGTCCCGACATCTCGGGCCTGCCGCTCGTCACCTGTCGCTAAACCCACTGTTGATCAGATCCACACGTAAAGTCGTGGCCGGGTCAGCTCTGGTTGAAGAACCCACCCTCGGCGATCCGAGCCTTGTCCTCCGCCGTGACATCGACGTTAGCAGGCGACAGCAGGAACACCTTCTGTGTCACGCGCTCGATACTGCCGTGCAGACCGAAGACGAGTCCAGCGGCGAAGTCTACGAGGCGCTTCGCGTCGGTGTCGTCCATCTCGGTCAGATTCATGATCACGGGGGTTCCGCCACGGAACTGTTCCCCGATGGTACGGGCCTCGTTGTAGGTTCGGGGGTGCAGCGTGGTGATGCGGTAGGGCTCTCGTTCGTTCACGACCTTGGGCATGATCACCGGTGCGCTCTTCTCCAGGTTGTGGCGGCGTTCGGGTGTGATGGACGACACGGGGGCCATCCTCGGAGTCTCCTGGCGGATCGGCACCGCCGCGGGCACCGGTTGCGGGGTGATCGAGGAGACCGGGGCGGGCGCGGCGGCCGCCGGGGCCGGAGCCGGCCGGGGGATGTCCTCGGTCCGCTGGCCCGTCCGGATCGGTTCGGGGTCCGCGTCGTAGTCGTCGTCGGGGTCGTACCCCTGGCCGTCGTACGTCTCGTCCTCCACGAGGCCGAGGTAGACCGCCATCTTGCGCATCGCGCCGGCCATGCTCCTGTCTCCTCCGCTCATAGCCACCTCGCTGACGCTCGGTGGCGACTTCGCGATGCGCGCACCTTCTGATGGTCGCTCGCTTCGCTCTCTCCGCAAGGACCGGCTCCGTCCCGGCAGCCCGGGCTCGTGACGGCCCTGCCTGCGGATTCCGCGGTCCCTCCACGACGGCGTGTCAGCCCGACGGCCGGTCAGATGCGTGGAGTGGGGGCCGCGGAGCTGCGATCCACGGTTCGCTAGCGCTCCGAAGAGCTGCTAGATTCTGTCCTATTTTGTCCTGCTGTCTGATCTACTTACCCGGTGACGTTACCTGAGGGGTGACCTCACTCCGAGTACCGCCGTTCCGACGCGCACATGTGTCGCTCCCGCGGCAATCGCCTGCTCAAGGTCCCCGCTCATCCCTGCGGAGACCATGGTGGCAGCCGGATGGTCCGCCCGTACGGCGGTTGCGATTTCCGCCAGCCGATCGAAGGCGCGGGCCGGGTCCCCGGCCAGTGGTCCGGCCAGCGGAGCGACGGTCATCACACCGTCCAGACGCAGCCCGGGCGTGTCGGCGATCGCGTCGGCCAGTTGCGCGACGTCCTCCGGCGCGACCCCCGCCCGGTGTTCACCCTCCCCGTACGCCTTGTCCAGCGCCACCTGCACCAGGCAACCCAGCTCCGGGCGCTCCGACTTGAGCACCGCCGCGGAGAGCGACTCGACCAGCCGGAGCCGGTCCACCGAGTGGACGTGGTTCGCGTACCGGACGACCGAGCGGACCTTGTTGGTCTGCAGCTGGCCGACGAAGTGCCAGGAGAGAGGAAGGTTTCTGCACTGCTCCGCCTTGGGAGCGGCGTCCTGGTCGCGGTTCTCCGCGACGTCCGTCACACCGAGTCCGGCCAGCAGCGCGGTGTCCTCGGCGGGGTAGGTCTTGGTGACGACGACCAGCTTGACCTCACTCCGGGCGCGCCCGGCGGCCGCGCACGCGTCCGCGATCCGGCGCTCGACCACGTCGAGGTTGGTGCCGAGTTCCTCGTAGCGGGCCCGCTGGCCCTCCGTCAGGGCCTCGGCGAACCCGGTGCTTCCCGGGAACGGTCCGTAGATGTCGTTCGTCATCAGTGATCAGAGCCCAACCAGACGTAGCTCGCGAGCCGCCCGGTGCGCTGCTCGCGGCGATAGGAGTAGTGATCGGCGGATTCGAGGGTGCAGACCGATGATCGCACCAGCTCGTTGACCCCCGCCGCGGCCAGCTGGGCCGCGACTCCCTCCGGCACGTCCAGGGCCGGCGTGCCCCAGGAGGTCTCGGCGAAGGCCTCCGGCACCACTGCGGCGACCTCGGCCCGCAGCTGGGCCGGCACTTCGTAGCAGCGGCCGCAGACCGCCGGTCCGGTGGCGGCCGTGATCCGCGAGGGCTCCGCGCCCAGTTCGACCATCGCCCGGACGGCCGCGGGCACCACCCCGGCCGCCAGCCCGGGCCGGCCCGCGTGGGCCGCGCCCACCACGCCCGCCACCGGATCGGCCAGCAGCACCGGGGTGCAGTCGGCGGTGAGGACCGCCAGCGCGAGCGGCCGGTCGGAGACCACCGCGTCCACCGTCGGGGCCTGTCCGAGCGGCTGGCGCTCGGTCACCACGGCGACCTCGGCGCCGTGCACCTGGTTCATCCACACCACGTCGGCCGGGTCGAGGCCCAGCCTCCGGGCGGCCAGCGCCCGGTTCTCCCGCACGGCCAGCGGGTCGTCCCCCACCGCGCCGCCGAGGTTGAGCTCCCCGTACGGCGAAGTGCTCACCCCGCCCCACCGTGAGGTGAAGGCGAAGTGAGCACCCGCGCGGATCGCGTGATCGATCACTTAAGGAAGTCCGGGACGTCGAGTTCCTCGGCCGGGCTCTCCACGAACGGCTGCCGGGCCGGCTGCACCTGCGGCGGCACCGGGGCGGAGGCGGTGGTGGTGGCCGGGGTCTCGGCGGTCCGGCTCGGCGCGGAGGACGAGGACTCGCCCTCCGAACGGGACGTCACCGAGCCGATGGTCCCGTAGGGGCGGCCGGCCGGACGCTCCGGGGCGGCCGGCGGGGTGGCCGGGCGCTCCGGGGTGGTGGACTTGACGACCGGGTCGCGGACGATCGCCGGCGGCTGCCCGCCGTCGAAACCCGCCGCGATGACGGTGACCCGGACCTCGTCGCCGAGCGCGTCGTCGATGACCGCACCGAAGATGATGTTCGCCTCGGGGTGGGCGGCCTCGCTGACCAGCTGGGCCGACTCGTTGATCTCGAACAGGCCGAGGTCGGAGCCGCCCGAGATGGACAGCAGCACGCCGCGGGCGCCGTCGATCGAGGCCTCCAGCAGCGGCGAGGAGATCGCCATCACGGCGGCGGCCTTGGCGCGGTCCTCGCCGCGGGCCGAGCCGATGCCCATGAGCGCCGAACCGGCGTCCGACATGACGGACTTGACGTCGGCGAAGTCGAGGTTGATCAGGCCCGGGGTGGTGATCAGGTCGGTGATGCCCTGGACACCGGAGAGCAGGACCTGGTCGGCCGAGCGGAACGCGTCGAGGACGCTGACCTGGCGGTCCGAGATGGACAGCAGCCGGTCGTTGGGGATCACGATGAGGGTGTCGACCTCTTCGCGCAGGGAGGCGATGCCGTCCTCGGCCTGGTTCGCCCGGCGGCGGCCCTCGAAGGTGAACGGGCGGGTGACCACACCGATCGTCAGGGCGCCCAGCGAGCGCGCGATGTTGGCGACGACGGGCGCGCCGCCCGTGCCCGTGCCACCGCCCTCGCCGGCGGTCACGAAGACCATGTCGGCCCCCTTGAGGACCTCCTCGATCTCCTCGCGGTGGTCCTCGGCGGCCTTGCGGCCGACCTCGGGGTTGGCGCCGGCGCCGAGGCCCCGGGTGAGTTCACGGCCCACATCGAGCTTGACGTCGGCGTCGCTCATCAGGAGGGCCTGCGCATCGGTGTTGATCGCGATGAACTCGACGCCCTTGAGACCGACCTCGATCATCCGGTTGATGGCGTTGACACCACCGCCGCCGATTCCGACGACCTTGATGACTGCGAGGTAGTTCTGCGGTGCTGCCACGTCGAAGGCCTCTCGCCTCGAATTTCCGGGTCGGCCCGACCCGGGGCGGGGCCGTACCGACGGATGTCGATGGGTAGGGAGCCTGGTTTCTGACTGTATGTCCGAAATGCCGACCGCCGACCCCAACCCTAAACTTGACCTTTAGGGTTAGTTCTGTGCCTCCGTCACATCACCAGGAAACACAGTCTGGTGACACAGGACACTAGGTGGCTCCAGGCACGTGTTTCAACGAACACGCCGAGCTTCCCTTTTTCTTTTGAGCCTATGTGATCATCGGCCGGCTTAGGAAACCGGGGGTGACCACCAAGAGTCGGGCCGACACTTCAAGGCGTCAACCCCTCCCTCAGGCAGAGAACCTACCGGATCATCCCGACACCGCCGGCGCCTCCGGCGCCGTCACGTCGAAGTTCGTGCCCTTCTGGTTCATCAGCGCGACCAGTACCCGGGCCTTCCGGTCGATCTGCTCCGGACTCCCCCAGCGCACCGTCGCACCCCCGCTGAGCTGCAACTGGATGTCGTCGTACGAGTGCACCAGCACCGAGCCGGCCCGCTTGGCGACCTCCGGCGGCAGGCCGGCGGCCACCGCCACCGCGCCCTGCACCAACTGCGAACGGGAGATCACCCCGTCCACGTCGTTCGCCTGCTGACTGAGTCGCAGCTCGACCACCGGAACGCCCTCCGGCGGGGCCGGTTCGGTGGCGAAGCTCACGCCCCCGGCATCCACCTGGGTGAACTGACCGTCATCGCCCTTGACCGCGGCGACGGCCTTGCGCTCCACGACCTTCACCCGCAGGGTGTGCGGCCAGCCCCGCCACACCTCGGCCCTGGCCACCCGGGGGATCGCCTCCACCCGGTGCTGGACGGCGTCCAGGTCCACGCGCGCCAGCGGCCCGTCGCCGAGCCCGCCGACCGCCTCGCGGACCTGGTCCGCCGTCAGCTTGTCGTCGCTCGGTCCCTGGACGGCGACCGTGCGCACGTCCAGGACCGAGGAGAAGAACACCAACCAGGCCAGCACGCCGAGCACCGCGGCGCCGAGCACGCCCAGCACCACGATGCCCCGCCGGGAGAGCCGGAGGCGGGGAGCGGACTCCTCCTCCTCCAACTCCTCCTCCAGCGGGTCGGCGAGCCGGCCGTCAGCCACGGCGGCGACCGCCGCGGTGCGCCTGGATCGCCTCGTAGACCATGCCGACCAGCAGGTCGTCGGCGTCCCGGCGGCCGAACTCGGCGGCCGACCGGCTCATGTCCCACAGCCGCTGCGGGTCGGTGAGCACCGGCAGCACGTTCTGCAGGACCCAGTCCGGGGTCAGCTCGGCGTCGTCCACCAGCAGACCGCCGCCGGCCTTGACCATCGGCTGGGCGTTCAGCCGCTGCTCGCCGTTGCCGATCGGCAGCGGGACGAAGGCGGCCGGCAGGCCGACGGCCGCCAGCTCGGCCACCGTCATGGCGCCGGCCCGGCAGAGCATCATGTCGGCGGCCGCGTAGGCGAGGTCCATCCGGTCCAGGTACGGCACCGGGCGGTACGGCGGCATCCCGGGGACGTCCGCCACCTGCGGCAGCTCGTTCTTCGGGCCGACCGCGTGCAGGATCTGCACGCCGTACTGCTGGAGCCGGGGGGCGATCGCGGTGATCGTCTCGTTGAGCCGGCGGGCGCCCTGGGAGCCGCCGGAGACCAGCAGGGTGGGCAGCCGCTGGTCGAGGCCGAAGTACTGGCGGGCCTCGGGGCGGGCCGCGGCGCGGTCCAGGGTGGCGATGGTCCGGCGCAGCGGGATGCCGATGTACCGGGAGTCGCGCAGCTTGCTGTCCGGCGTGGAGACCGCCACGAAGTCGCTGTAGCGGGCACCGATCTTGTTGGCCAGGCCCGGGCGGGCGTTCGCCTCGTGCACCACGATCGGCACCCCGGCCCGCTTGGCGGCCAGGTATGCCGGCATCGCGACGTAACCGCCGAAGCCGACCACGGCGTCCGCGTTGACCCGCTCGATGATCTCCTGGGCGGCCCGGACGGTGCCGCGCAGCCGGCCGGGGACGGTGATCAGCTCCGGGGTGGGCTTGCGGGGCAGCGGGACGGCCGGGATGAGCTCCAGCTGGTAGCCGCGCTCGGGTACCAGCCGGGTCTCCAGTCCGCGCTCGGTGCCCAGGGCGGTGATCCCGACGGACGGGTCGTGCCTGCGGAGGGCATCCGCGAGGGCCATGGCCGGCTCGATGTGACCGGCGGTCCCCCCGCCGGCGAGTACGACATGCACCGAAATTCACCGCTCCCTGCGTGCCGGCCCCGGGGCCGGGCGCGCTGTGGTTCGTCGTCGTGGCAGCACCCGGGCCAGTTGTCTCCTGATCCGGGAGTTCTTGCTCCGGGCGGCCAGGGCCGCCTTCGCGCCGGAGGTGCTGCGCGCCAGGCACAGCAGCACACCGATCGCGGACATGGCCGACAGCATGGCGGAACCGCCGTAGGAGAACAGCGGGAGCGGGACGCCCGCGATGGGCAGCAGTCCCAGCGCCGACCCCAGGTTGATCATGGCCTGCGCCATGATCCAGGTGGTGGCGGCTCCCGCGGCGTACCTGACGAAGGGGTCCTTCGTACCGATGGCCACACGGATACCCGCGTAGCCTAGTGCCGCGAAGAGACCGAGGACCGACAGCGTCCCCACCAGACCGAGTTCCTCACCGGTCGCGGCGAAGATGAAGTCGGTGTGCGCCTCGGGCAGCTGGCCCCATTTCTCCACGCCGGCGCCGAGGCCGGTGCCGAAGCCGCCGCCGTTGGCGAACGCGAAGACGCCGTGCAGGGCCTGGAAGCAGGCTCCCTCCGGGTCGATCTTGGTGACGCCGATGCAGCCCAGCCGTTCCGCCCGGTGCGGCACGGTGACCACCAGCGCGGTGCAGACCACCACCGCCACCCCGAGGGTGGCCACGAACAGCCGCAGCGGCGCGCCGACCATCCAGAGCAGCGCGAACACCATGGCCACCAGGATCATCGAGGTGCCCATGTCGCCGCCGAACATGATCAGCGCGAGCAGCAGCAGGGCCCCCGGCACCAGCGGCACCAGCAGGTGCTTCCACGAGTTGAGGGTGCCGGCCTTCTGCTTGCGGGCGAGCAGGTCGGCGCCCCAGAGCACCAGCGCGAGCTTGGCGAACTCCGAGGGCTGGAACTGGAAGAAGCCGAAGTCCAGCCAGTTCTGGTTGCCGTTGATCCGCACCCCGATGCCGGGGATGGCGACCAGGGTGAGGGCGCCGATCACGGCGATCATCACCGGGTAGGTGATCACCCGCAGCACCGCCACCGGCACGGAGGCGAAGCCGATCAGCAGGACCAGGCCGAGGATGGCCGCGATCAACTGCTTGAGGAAGTAGTACTGCGCCGTGTGGTGCTGGTTCAGTGCGAGGATCTGCGAGGCCGAGAAGACCATCATCAGGCCCAGCACCACCAGCAGCAGGGTGCTGCCGACGACCAGCAGGTACGGGGTGAGCGGCCGGTCCAGCCAGTACCGCACCCGGGCCCGGAAGGCCTGGACGCGGGCCAGCGGACCGGCCGACTTGTACTTCGTCGTGGTGGCGGAGATCACTCTCATCGGCTCGGCGGCATCCCGCTTCACAACGCCGGAATCCGCTCTGCCCTGCCCCGCCACCGCTCCCCGCTCACTCTCTCCGTCCGACCTACCGCGCCGGCCCGCCTACTCGCCCGCCAGCTCCCGCACGGACGCCGCGAAGAGGTCGCCGCGCTCGCCGTAGTTGGTGAACATGTCCATCGAGGCGCAGGCCGGTGCCAGCAGCACCGTGTCACCCGATCGGGCGAGCGACGCGGCCGTTCGAACAACCTCGGCCATCGCCACCGCGCCAGTCTGGCCCTCGGCCGCCTCGATCACCGGCACATCCGGAGCGTGTCGCTCCAGGGCCTCCCGGATCACCGCGCGGTCCTGGCCGATCAGCACCACCGCGCGCAGCCGCTCGGCCGCGCCCCGCACCAGGTCGTCGAAGGTCGCGCCCTTGGCCAGGCCCCCGGCGATCCAGACGATCGGCCGGTAGGCGGCCAGCGAGGCGGCCGCCGCGTGGGTGTTGGTGGCCTTGGAGTCGTCGACGTACGTGACCCCACGGACCGCACCGACCTCGGCGATCCGGTGGGCGTCCGGGCGGAAGGCCCGCAGACCCTCCCGGACGGCCTTCGGCTCGACGCCGTACGCCCGGGCCAGCGCCGCCGCGGCGAGCGCGTTGGCGATGTTGTGCGGGGCCGGCGGGTGCACGTCCTCGACGGCGCCCAGCTCGGCCGCGTTCTTGGCCCGGTCCTCGACGAAGGCCCGGTCCACCAGCAGCCCGTCCACCACGCCGAAGTTCGACGGGCCGGGCGCGCCGAGGCCGAAGCCGACCGCCCGGCAGCCCTCCTCGACGTCGGCCTCGCGGACCAGCGCCTCGGTGGCCGGGTCGGCCAGGTTGTACACGCAGGCGACGACGTTGCCCTCGTAGATCCGGCCCTTGTCGGCGGCGTACGCCTCCATCGAGCCGTGCCAGTCGAGGTGGTCGGGCGCCAGGTTGAGCACCGCCGCCGAGTACGGGCGCAGCGAGGGCGCCCAGTGCAGCTGGTAGCTGGAGAGCTCGACGGCGAGCACGTCGTACGGCTCCTCGGCGAGCACCGCGTCCAGCACCGAGACCCCGACGTTGCCGACCGCGGCGGTGCGCTTGCCGGCGGCGGTGAGGATCGAGGCGAGCATCTGGACGGTGGTGGTCTTGCCGTTGGTGCCGGTGACGGCCAGCCAGGGGGCGGGCTCGCCGGTGCCGGGCAGCGGCCTGCGCAGCCGCCAGGCCAGCTCGACGTCCCCCCAGACCGGCACCCCGGCCGCCTCGGCGGCGGCGAACAGCGGGCTGTCCGGCGCCCAGCCGGGCGAGGTGACGATCAGCTCGGTGCCCTCGGGCAGGCTCGCGCCGTCGCCGAGCCGCACGGTGACGCCCAGCGCCTCCAGCTCGGCGGCCCGGGCGGCCAGGCCGGGCCCGCTGCCGCCGTCCACCACGGTGACCCGGGAGCCGAGGCCGTGCAGGACGCGCGCGGCGCTGATGCCCGAGACGCCGAGCCCGGCGACGACGACCGGCAGGCCGGCGAAGTCCGGGTTGGCCGGGGCCCGGCCGGTCAGGTCGGGGTCTGTCATCCGGTCACCCATCCCGCGTAGAACAGGCCGAGGCCGACGGCGACGCAGAGGCCCTGGATGATCCAGAACCGGACCACGATCAGGACTTCGGTCCAGCCCTTGAGTTCGAAGTGGTGCTGCAACGGCGCCATCTTGAAGACGCGCTTGCCGGTCATCCGGAAGGAGCCGACCTGGATGATCACCGAGAGGGTGATGATCACGTAGAGGCCGCCGAGCAGGGCGAGCAGCAGCTCGGTGCGGGAGCAGATCGCCAGACCGGCCAGGGCGCCGCCGAGGGCGAGCGAGCCGGTGTCACCCATGAAGATCTTGGCGGGCGAGGTGTTCCACCACAGGAAGCCGAAGCAGGAGCCCATCAGGGCGGAGGCCACGACGGCGAGGTCCAGCGGGTCGCGGATGTCGTAGCAGTTGGCGGTCGCGGTGATGGCGTAGGCGCAGCTCTGGGTGTGCTCCCAGATGCCGATGAAGGTGTAGGCGCCGAAGACCATCACCGAGGCGCCGGTGGCGAGGCCGTCCAGACCGTCCGTCAGGTTCACGCCGTTCGACATCGCGGCGATCATGAAGTACGCGAAGATGACGAACAGGACGGGACCGATCGCCCACTTGAAGTCCCGGACGAAGGACAGGCTCTGGGACGCCGGGTTGAGGCCGCGGTCGTCCGGGAACTGCATCGCCAGGACGGCGAACCCGAGGCCGACGATCGACTGGCCGGCCAGCTTCGCCTTGGCCCGCAGGCCCAGCGAGCGGCGCTTGACCACCTTGATGTAGTCGTCCAGGAAGCCGACCAGGCCCAGACCCGCGGTCAGGAAGAGCACCAGCAGCCCGGAGGCCGTCGGGCTCTCGCCCGTTATCGCCTTCGTGGCGAAGTACGCGATCAGGGTCGCCAGGATGAAGGCGATGCCGCCCATGGTGGGCGTGCCCTTCTTGCTGTGGTGCGCCTTGGGGCCGTCGTCACGGATGTACTGGCCGTAGCCGTGCTTCGCGAGCACCTTGATCAGGGCCGGGGTGCCGAGCAGCGACAGGATGAGACCGATCATCCCGGAGAAAAGGATCTGCTTCATTATTCGGCCACACCGTCCGCCAGGAGGGCCTCGGCCACCTTCTCCAGCCCCACCGAACGGGAAGCCTTCACCAGGACCACATCCCCCGGCCGAAGCTGACTGCGCAGCAGCTCGACCGCCGCGTCCGCGTCGGACACCAGCACCGACTCCTCACCCCACGAACCTTCGTTCCTCGCGCCGAGTTCCATGCAGGCCGCCTCGCGTCCGCCGACCGCCACCAGCTTGGTGACGTCCAGCCGGACGGCGAGCCGCCCGATGGCGTCGTGCTCGGCCAGGCTCTCCTCGCCGAGCTCCCGCATCTCGCCGAGCACCGCCCAGGTGCGGCGGCGCTCCGGACCCCGGCCCCCCATCGAGACGAGCGCCCGCAGCGCGGCCCGCATCGAGTCGGGGTTCGCGTTGTAGGCGTCGTTCACGACGGTGACACCGTCGGCCCGGTCGACGACCTCCATGCGCCAGCGGGACAGCGCACCCGCTTCGCCCAGGGCTGCCGCGGTGTCGTCGACGGACATCCCGAGCTCCACCGCCACCGCGGCGGCGGCGAGGGCGTTCGAGACGTGGTGCTCACCGTACAGGCGCAGCTGCACGGGCGCGGAACCGGCCGGGGTGGTGAGCGTGAACGATGGCCGCCCGGTGGCGTCCAGGCGAACGTCGGTGGCCCGCACGTGGGCGTCCGGTGATTCCCCGAACAGGACCACCTTCGCCCTGGTACGGGAGGCCATCGCGCGCACCAGCCGGTCGTCCGCGTTGAGGATCGCGGCGCCGTCGGCGGGCAGTGCCTCGACCAGTTCGCCCTTGGCCTCGGCGATCGCCTCCTGGGAGCCGAACTCGCCGACGTGGGCGGTGCCGACGTTGAGGACCACGCCGATCCGGGGCGGGGTGATCGAGGTGAGGTACTCGATGTCGCCCTTGTGCCGGGCGCCCATCTCCAGCACCAGGTGCCGGGTGTCGGCCTCGACCCGCAGCGCGGTCATCGGGTGGCCGATCTCGTTGTTGAGCGAGCCGGGCGGGAAGACGGTCGCGCCGCGGTGCCGGAGCAGCTGGGCGATCAGGTCCTTGGTGCTGGTCTTGCCGGCCGAGCCGGTCATCGCGACCACGGCGGTGCCCTCGGCACGGGCGACCACGGCGCGGGCCAGCCGGCCGAGCGCCTCCACCACACTGTCCACCAGGACGGCGGGCACGCCGACCGGGCGGGAGGCCAGCACCGCGACGGCGCCGTCCCCGACCGCCTTGGCCGCGTAGTCGTGGCCGTCCACGTTCTCGCCGACGAAGGCCGCGAACAGGCCGCCGGGGCTCACCTTCCGCGAGTCGACCTCGACCGGTCCGGTGACCACGGCGTCCGGGTCGGCGCCGTCCAGCGTGCCTCCGACGGCGGCGGCCACCTCGGCGAGGGTCAGTGCGATCACTGCTGCTCTACTCCTCGGTCGCCCCGTGCGGCCGTGGTCCGCGCGATGGATTCGCGCAGCACCTCCCGGTCGTCGAAGGGGCGGATCTCGTCTCGTACGTACTGGCCGAGCTCGTGGCCCTTGCCTGCCACCAGCACGGTGTCCCCCGCCCGGGCGCCGGCGACGGCGAGCTCGATCGCCTCGGCCCGGTCGGGGACGACCAGGACGGCCCCGCGCTCGGCCTCGGGCACCGCGGCGGCGCCGGTCAGCATGGTGGCGAGGATCGCCAGCGGGTCCTCGCTGCGCGGGTTGTCACTGGTCAGCAGGGCGGTGTCGGCCAGGCGGGCGGCGATGGCGCCCATCGGGCCGCGCTTGTGCGGGTCGCGGTCGCCTCCGCAGCCGACGACGACGTGCAGCCGGCCCTCGGTGACCTCGCGCAGCGAGGCGAGGACGGCCTTGAGGGCGTCCGGCTTGTGCGCGTAGTCGACGACGGCGACGAACGGCTGTCCGGCGTCCACCCGCTCCAGCCGGCCGGGCACGCCGGGGACGGCGGCCACGCCGGCCACCGCCCGCTCCAGCGGCAGCCCGGCGGCGGCCAGCACGGTGATCGCGGCGAGCGCGTTGGCGACGTTGAACGGGCCGGGCAGCGGGACGGAGGCCTCGGCCTCGGCGCCCTCCGGGCCCAGCACCCGGAACGTGGAGCCGACCGGGCCCAGCCGGACGTCCACGGCACGCCAGTCGGCCTCGGCGGCACCGGTGGCCGAGAAGGTGGTCACCAGGATCTTGGCCTCGGCGGCGAGCCGGCGGCCGTACTCGTCGTCCAGGTTGACCACGCCGAGGCGGGACTTGCCGGGCTGGAAGAGCCGGGCCTTCGCCTGGAAGTAGTCCTCCATGTCCGGGTGGAAGTCGAGGTGCTCGGGGGTCAGGTTGTTGAACAGCGCGACGTCGTACGCGACCCCGTCGGTGCGGCCGAAGACCAGGGCGTGGCTGGAGACCTCCATGGTCACCGCGTCGGCGCCGCGCTCGGCCATCACGCCGAGGATCGCGTGCAGGTCGGTGGCCTCGGGGGTGGTGCGCTCGCTCTTGATCCGCTCCTCGCCGACCCGCATCTCGACGGTGCCGATCACGCCCGGGCTGCGCCCGGCGCCGCGCAGGCCGCCCTCGACCAGGTACGAGGTGGTGGTCTTGCCGTTGGTGCCGGTCAGCCCGATCATCAGCAGCCGCTCGGAGGGACGGCCGTAGACGATCGCGGCCAGCTCGCCCATGACGGCCCGCGGCCGGTCCACGACCAGCAGGGGCAGCCCGGTGGGGGCCGCGATCTCGGCGCCGGCCGGGTCGGTGAGCACCGCCACCGCGCCGGCCTCGGCGGCCTTGGCGGCGAACGCCGCGCCGTGGTGGTTGGCGCCCGGGAAGGCCACGTAGACGTCGCCCGGCCGGACGGCCCGGGAGTCGTGGGTGACGCCGCCGACGGCGCCGCCCTCGACGGGCGGCAGGCCCAGTTCGGCGGCCAGCTTCGCGAGCGGCAGGGCGGTCGTCCCGGTCGGGCGGGGCGGACTCACGGTGGTTTGATCGGGTTTCGGCACGGCGGGAAGGCTATCCGCCGAAGGGTGTCCAGGGCCAAACCGGCCCTCCGCCGCGCCGTGCTCCAGCCCGGCCCGTTCGTTGCTCATCACTCGCTCACGGCTTCCAGTCGACGGTGAGGTTGGGCGCCTGGCTGCCGCTCGGCGGGACCTGCATGGTCTTCAGGGTGAACTCCATCACCTGCTTGAACACCGGGCCGCACAGCTGGCCGCCGAAGTGGCCGTTGACCGGGCCCTGCAGGGTGCAGGAGACGGTGTACCGGGGGGCGTCGGCGGGGGCG
This sequence comes from Kitasatospora sp. NPDC002543, assembly GCF_053594915.1. NCBI lineage: Bacteria > Bacillati > Actinomycetota > Actinomycetes > Kitasatosporales > Streptomycetaceae > Kitasatospora > Kitasatospora sp. NPDC002543. Next base: position 15,074 of record NZ_JBSFWR010000116.1, read on the forward strand.
AAGCCGATGAAGGAGGCGGTGTAGCCGTCGTAGCCGACGCCGTTGGCGGCGCCCCGGTTGGCGGTGCCGGTCTTGCCCGCGACCCGGTACCCGGGGATCGCGGCCTTGCCGCCGGTGCCCTGCTCGTCGTCGACCACCGACTCCAGCATCGAGGTGAGGGTCTTGGCCGTCTCCGGGCTGACCACCCTGGTCTGCTCCCCCGGCGAACTCGGCTTGTACGTGCCGTTCGGGTCGGTGACGCCCTGGACGATGCTGGGCGCGACCCGCACCCCGCCGTTGGCGATGGTCGAGTAGACCGAGGTCGCCTGGAGCGCGTTCATCTGCATCGGGCCCTGGCCGAAGGAGATGTTGTACTTCTCCGACGCGACCAGGTCCTCCGGCTTCTTGAGCTTGCCGGCCGTCTCCCCGGGGAAGCCCAGGCCGGTCGGCTCGGCGACGCCGAACTTGCGCATGTAGCCGTCCAGGACCTTGTTGGCCTCCAGCTGGTCACCGCCGCCGAGGGTCTCCACGGCCTCGATGGTGCCGATGTTGGAGGACTTGGCCAGCACCCCGGCCAGCGTCAGGTACCAGGTGTCGTGGTCGACGTCGTCCTTGAACTGCTGCCCGGCCCGGACCAGCCGGTTGGGCACGGTGACCTTGGTGTCCCAGGTGGCCTTGCCGGAGTCCAGCACGGCGGCCATGCTCATCAGCTTGGCGGTGCTGCCCGGCTCGTACGCGTCGCCCAGGGCGGGGTTGCCCAGGTTGGCCTGCTTGGACAGGCTCAGGTCGTTCGGGTTGAAGCCGGGCGCGGTGGCCATCGCGATGACCTGACCGGTCTTCACGTCCTGGACCACCACGTAGCCCTTCTCCGCGCCGGAGTTGGCCACCTGGTCGGTGATCGCCCGCTGGGCGGCCCACTGGACGTCCCGGTTGATGGTCAGCTTGACGTCGCTGCCCGGCACGGCCGGGTCCATCGAGCCCCCGGCGGTGGGCACCAGCCGCCCGCCCGACTGGGCGTAGCTGCTGTGGCCGTCCTTGCCGGCCAGCAGCTTCTGGTACTGGAGCTCCAGGCCGCCGGCGCCCTCGCCCTCGGCGTTGACGAAGCCGACCAGGTTGGCGGCCAGCCCGTCCGCCGGGTAGATCCGCTTCTGGGTCTCCCGGTTGAACACGCCGGCCAGCGGGTTGGCGCACTCGTTGTCCACCCGGGTGCGCCCGCCCTGGTCGGCGGGCTTGCCGAGCAGCTTCTTCTGGGCCTGGCAGGCCCGCGAGCCGGCCTGCTTCTCCAGGCCCGACTTGAGGTCGCTGATCTGCTTCTTGGCGGCCGGGGTCTGCTGGGCCGCGAGCCGCTTGTAGCGGGTCTTGGGGGTGTGCAGGTCGGCGGCGATCTTCTCCTTGGGCACGCCGAGGATCGGCGACAGCAGCGCGGCCGCCTGCTCCGGCGCGTCCGGGATGCCGGTCGCCTCGGGGGTGAACATCGCCGGGTCGGCGGTGATGTCGTACGCGTCCACGGTGGCCGCCAGCGCGACCCCGTCGGAGGACGTTATCGAGCCGCGTTCGGCCGTGATCGGGATGTTCAGGTAGCGGTTGGTGTTGGCGTCGGCGGCCAGCGCGTCGGCGTCCACCAGCTGGAGCTGCACCAGGCGGCCCGCGAAGACGGAGAACACCAGCGACAGCACCACGGTGATCACCCGCAGCCGGCGCTTCGGCTCGGCCAGCCTGAGCGGCTTGGGGCGCAGTGGAGGGCGGCCCTTGGGGCGCACCGCCGCCTGGCTGCGGGCCGGCGGGCGGCCCTCGGGGCGGCGCTGCTGCGGTGCCCGCGGGGTCCGGCCGACGGAGGCCGACTTGGCGGGCTGGGCCTTGGCCGACTGGCTGCGGGCGGGCTGTGCCTTGGCCGACTGGCTGCGCGCGGGCTGCTTCCCGGTCGGCTGTGCCTTGGCGGGCCGGCCCTTCGCGGGCTGTGCCTTGGCCGACTGGTCGCGGCCGGCGGCTGACTGTGCGCGCGGCGCGGTGTTCCGGGTCACCGGGCGGCGGCCGTTGCCGCCGCCGGAACCGCCGGAACCGCCGGAGGGCTGACGTGCGGTCATCGGGCCGCACCCCCGCTCGGCTTCGCGGCCGCGGCGGGCGAGGCCGGGTTGAGCTGGATCACCGAGTCGCCGGCGGACGCCGCCGGGGTCGGCACCGGCGGCGGTGCGGCCGGTGTCGGGGCACCGCCCGGCTGCGGCGCGGCCGGTGACGGGGCGGCGGCCGGGGCGGCGGGCTGCCCGGTGCCGGGCTGGGCCCTGGTCGGCCACGGCTCGGCCGTGGAGCGCTTGACCGGCGGGCTGTCCTGCGCCGGCCCCGGGGTGCCGACCGCCTTGCCGTTCGGGACGTCCAGGAAGGCCATCCCGCCGGCCGGGACCATGCCCAGCTCGGCGGCGCGCTTGGCCAGCGCGTCCGGGGCCGAGCTCTGGTCGATCTCGTGCTGGAGGCCCTGCTGCTCGTCGGTCGCCACGGTGGTCTGCTTCTGCAGTCGGGAGAGCTCGAAGGAGCCCTCGTTGAGCGCGGTGTTCAGTGCGAGCAGGCCGAGGAGCCCGGCCGCCAGCAGCACCACGATGAGCACCGCGAACGGTGTGCGCCTCTGTGCCGGACGCCTGCCCGGCCGGACCGTGATCCGCGCCCTGCCCTGCCCGGGGAGTCCTCCCCGCCCCGCCCGGACCTCACCGGCCACCGGCCCCACTGCTTTCCTCCGCCCTTCGGACCCCGCCGGGGCCGGTTCGTCAGCCCCGCTTGCTTCGGTCCCTGATCCTCTCCGCCACCCGCAGCCGTACGGGCGCGGCGCGCCGGTTCTCCTCGATCTCCTCCTCCGTGGCCAGCTCGGCACCGCGAGTGATCAACTTGAGCCAGGGCTGGTGCTCCTCCGGGACGAACGGCAGCCCCGGCGGAGCCGTGCTGGTCGCACCGGCGGCGAAGTACTGCTTGACGAGCCGGTCCTCCAGCGACTGGTAGGACATCACCACGATCCGACCGCCGAGCGTGAGGACGTCCAGCGCCCCGGGGATGGCCCGGTCCAGGACCTCCAGCTCGCCGTTGACCTCGATCCGCAGCGCCTGGAACGTCCGCTTGGCCGGGTTCCCGCCGGTCCGGCGGGTCGCCGCCGGGATGGCGTTGCGCACCAACTCGACCAGACGCGCGCTGTTGGTGAACGGTTCCTTCTCCCGCTCCCGCAGGATCACCGAGGCGATCTTCCCGGCGAACCGCTCCTCGCCGTACACCTTGAGGATCCGGGCCAGCGCGCCGTGGCTGTAGGTGTTCAGCACCTCCGCCGCGCTGATCCCCCGGGTCTGGTCCATCCGCATGTCCAGCGGCGCGTCCTGCGCGTACGCGAAGCCGCGCTCCGCCTCGTCCAGCTGCATCGAGGAGACGCCGAGGTCGAACAGGACGCCGTCCACCCGGTCGATGTCCAGGCGCTCCAGCACCTCGGGGATCTCGTCGTAGACGGCGTGCACCAGGGTCGCCCGGTCGCCGAACGGGGCCAGCCGCTCACCGGACAGCTTCAGCGCCGCCGGGTCGCGGTCCACCGCGACGAGCCGCACCTCCGGGAACTGGGTGAGCAGCGCCTCGCTGTGCCCGCCGAGGCCGAGGGTGGCGTCCACCACGACGGCACCGGGGCGCGAGATCGCCGGGGCCAGCGCGTCCATGCACCGCTGGAGCATCACCGGAACGTGCTTGGGGCCCGGTTCGTTGGTGGTCATGCGCGGTGGCGCCCTTCCTCGGTGCGGAGCAGCCCGACGTCCGGGAGCTGCGACCATTCTCGCCCACCGTGCCCCGGCACGACGAAGCGGCCCGTGGTCCCCGCCCGCTCGAGGGGAAGGTCGTGACCGCCCGGCGCCGGGGAAGGTGCGCCAGGTGGGCACGGAGCGGGAGGAGGCCACGGGCCGCGTCGACCGGGCCGCACCGGCCGGGAAGGCCCCGTTGACGGGCCCCGGCGGGTGTGCTCCACTGCGCGACGAACTCTATCGCGCGGTCCCCGTCAGTCAATGGTCCGCTCCGGCGCACCACCCGGGCGGCGGAATGGATCATCGCAGGTCGCGGCCGTGCGGGCGGACCGGAAGCGGTTCGGATCGGGGGCCTTCGGCGGCTCGCGCGCGCCCCCTGCCCGCCCCCGCGTGCGGGCCGCCGCGGGGGCGGCCGGCGGACCCGCCCGTTGTCGCCATGCTCTCGATAGCGGCGCCCCGTTCTGTAGCTCCCGGCCCCACCGCGCGGTCCCGATCGCCACTAACGTCGCCCCCATGACAGTGACACCCGACCGGCCCTCGCCGAACGCCGCTGCCGATCCCGCCAGACCCACCGTCATCGACCGCTTCGTCACGGCCAACCGCACCTACGCGGTGACCTTCCGGGACGGCGGCATGGACGCCCGCCCGGTCCAGCGGATCGCCGTGGTCGCCTGCATGGACGCCCGTCTCGACCTGTTCGCCGCGCTCGGCCTCGAACTCGGCGACGCGCACGTCATCCGCAACGCCGGCGGCGTCGTCACCGACGACACCATCCGGTCCCTGACCATCAGCCAGCGCGCCCTCGGCACCCGCTCGATCGCGCTGATCCACCACACCGGCTGCGGCCTGCTCGGGCTCACCGAGGACTTCCGCCGCGAGCTGGAACTGGAGGTCGGCCAGCGCCCGCAGTGGGCGGTGGAGGCCTTCGTCGACCTGGACGGCGACGTCCGCCAGTCCATGCAGCGCGTCCGCACCTCTCCCTTCCTGCCGCACACCGACGACGTCCGCGGCTTCGTCTTCGACGTCCACACCGGCCTGCTGCGCGAGATCGACTGAGCGCCCCGACCCGACCCTGCCCGGCCGACGCCGTCCGGGCATTCGGGCGACTCCGAATGGTGACTTCTGGCCATCCCGCGGGGGAGAATGCGCCTGCCGGTCGGACCCCGAACCACCTGGGGCGGCCAGGCCGCAGGCCGCCATCCCGGCGCCGGATCCGCCTTCGGAACCGCCCCCGGGACGGCCGCGTCAAGCATGGGGTGGGGTCCGGCCCCGGAACGGGGCGGGCACAGGGTGCCAGGGAGCGTAAACGGGTGACGAGCTACAACGATCAGGCCGGACTCGGCAGTCCCGCGGGGGGCGGGCAGAGGGCGAACGGGTACCAGCAGGTCGAGCTCCCCGAGCTCGCCGCGGTCGTCGACCGCGTCCGCGCCAACGTCGAGAGCGTGATCGAGGGCAAGCCGGAGGCCGTCCGGATCGCCCTGACCGTCCTGCTCGCCGAGGGCCACCTGCTGCTGGAGGACGTGCCCGGCGTCGGCAAGACCATGCTGGCCAAGGCGCTCGCCCGCTCCCTCGACTGCACCGTGCGCCGCATCCAGTTCACGCCCGACCTGCTGCCCTCGGACGTCACCGGCACCAACATCTACGACCAGCAGCGGCACGACTTCGAGTTCCGCCCGGGCGCGATCTTCGCCCAGGTCGTGGTCGGCGACGAGATCAACCGCGCCTCGCCGAAGACCCAGTCGGCGCTGCTGGAGTCCATGGAGGAGCGCCAGGTCACCATCGACGGCACCAGCTACGAGCTGCCCTCGCCGTTCATGGTCGTGGCCACCCAGAACCCGGTCGAGATGGAGGGCACGTACCCGCTGCCGGAGGCCCAGCGCGACCGCTTCATGGCCCGGATCTCGATCGGCTACCCGAGCCCCGAGGCCGAGCTCGCGATGCTGGACGTGCACGGCGGCGCCAGCCCGCTGGAGGACCTCCAGCCGGTCGCGCACGCCTCCGACATCCTCAAGCTGATCGACCTGGTCCGCACCGTGCACATCGCCGACCCGGTCCGCCGCTACGCCGTCGACCTGGTCGGCGCCACCCGCACCAGCCCCGAGCTGCGCCTGGGCGCCTCGCCGCGCGCGACCCTGCACCTGGTCCGGGCCGCCCGCGCCGCCGCCGCGCTGGACGGGCGCGACTACGTCACCCCGGACGACATCCAGCGCCTCGCCGTCCCGGTCCTGGCTCACCGTCTGATGCCGACCGCCGAGACCCAGCTCAGCCGCCGGACCTCCGAGCAGATCGTGGCGGACCTGGTCGCCCGGCTGCCGCTGCCGCGCCCGCAGGGCGGCCCGGCCGTCCGGAGGGGCTGAGGTGGCCCAGTCCGACTCGGCATCGGGGCTGCGGGCGGGGTTCCGCGGCCTCACCACCCGGGGGCGGTCCTTCCTCGCCGCCGGGGTGACCGCGGTGGTCTGCTCCTACCTGCTCGACCAGGACGCGCTGCTGCGCGTCGGCGTCCTGCTCGCCGCGCTGCCGCTGGTCGCCGTGGTGGTGGTCGCCAACACCCGCTACCGGGTGGCCAGCGGACGCCGGCTCAGCCCGCGCCGGGCGGTCGCCGGCCAGGAGGCCCGGGTCCACCTGCGGGTCGACAACGTCTCCCGGGTGCCCACCGGCGTGCTGCTGCTGGAGGACAAGGTCCCGTACGTGCTCGGGCCGCGCCCGCGGTTCGTGCTGGACCGGGTCGAGCCGCGCGGCCACCGCGAGGTCTCCTACCGGGTCCGCTCCGACCTGCGCGGCCGCTACCCGCTCGGGCCGCTCCAGCTGCGGCTGTCCGACCCGTTCGGGATGTGCGAGGTGACCCGCGCCTTCACCGCCTCCGACGTCCTCACCGTCGTCCCGCAGATCCAGGCGCTGCCGTCGGTACGGCTCAGCGGTGAGTGGATCGGCCAGGGCGAGAACCACAGCCGCACCCTGGCGCTGGCCGGCGACGACGACGTGATCCTGCGCGAGTACCGGCCCGGCGACGACCTGCGCCGGGTGCACTGGCGCTCCACCGCCCGGTACGGCGAGCTGATGGTGCGCCGCGAGGAGCAGCCCCAGCAGGCCCGGGCCACCGTCCTGCTGGACACCCGGGAGATCGCCCACCGGGGCAGCGGCCCCGCCTCCTCCTTCGAGTGGGCGGTCGGCTGCGCCGCCTCCGTCTCCGCGCACCTGCTGGAGCGCGGCTACCAGACCCGGATGCTCACCGACACCGGCCAGTCGGTGCCGGGGCCCGGCGCGGGCACCGGCCACGGCGCCGCCGACACCTCCGGGCTGATCCTGGACGCGCTCGCGGTCGCCGACCTGTCCGACGGCGGCACCCTCTCCCGCGCCGAGGACCTGCTGCGGTCCGGCGGCGAGGGTCTGCTGGTCGCCGTCCTCGGCGAACTGGACGACGCCCAGGCCGCCCGGCTGGGCCGGCTGCGCAGCCGCGCCGGCGGGGCGATCGCCTTCCTGCTGGACACCGGCACCTGGGCCGGCCTGCGGATGCTCGCCCCCGGCACCGGCGGCGACGACTTCCGGGACCGGGTCCGGAAGCTGCGCGAGTCCGGCTGGACGGTGATCCCGGTGCGCGCCGGGGACTCCGTACCGGACCTGTGGCGGGCCGCCGACGGCAGCAGGACGACCGCTCCCGAACGAGAAGAGGCCGGCGCGTGACCACCCGGGCCAAACTGACCGTGTACTCGGCGCTGGCCACCGCCCTCGCCGCGCTGTGCATGATGCCGCTGCTGACCACCCGCAGCTGGCTGACCCACGCCGTCCTGGTGGTCGCCGTGATCGCCGTGGTCGGCGCGGGCCTGCGCCGCTCCCCGCTGTACCGCTGGACGGTGCCGCTCGGGCAGCTGCTGGCGCTGCTCCTTCTGCTGCTGCTCGGCTTCGCCGGCGCCGGCGGGGTGCTGCCCGGGCCGGCCACGATGCGGGTGCTGGAGCAGGTCTTCTCGTCCGGTCTGGACGACATACAGCAGTACGCCATCCCCGCTCCGCCCACCGCCGGGCTGCGGCTGATCCTGGTCTCGGCGATCGGTCTGATCGCCGTCGCGGTGGACACCGTCGCGGTGACGTACCGGCGCTCGGCGCTGGCCGGGCTGCCGCTGCTGGCGCTGTACTCGGTCGGCAACGGCCTGGCCGGGGAGCACGGCAGCTGGGTCTGGTTCGCCGTCGCCGCGACCGGCTACCTGCTGCTGCTGTTCGCCGAGGGCCAGGACCGGGTCTCCCGCTGGGGCCGGGTGTTCTACGGCGGCGCGCGCGGCTCCGTGGAGTCCGGCCGGGTCAGCCCGGGCGGGCGGCAGGTCGGCGTGCTGGCCCTTGCGGTCGCGCTGCTGCTGCCGGTGGTCCTGCCGCACTGGAGCTCCGGCCTGCTGGGCTCCGGCTCCGGCGGATCGGGCGGCAAGAGCGCCGGTGGGAGCCTGTCGACCAGACTCGACCCGCTGGTCAGCCTGGAGGCCGCGGTCACCAAGCCGACCGACGCGGAGCTGCTCAGGTACAGCCTGGACAGCCCGCTGGCCGACCAGATCTACCTGCGGACCGGCTCGCTCGACCAGTTCGACGGCACCAACTGGAAACTCGGCAGCACCACGGTCAACGACCTCCCGGTGACCTTTCCCACCCCGGAGGGCCTGCGCAACGCCCAGCTCTCCCGGATCGAGGGCGACTTCACGATCAGCGACAAGCTGGAGGGGAGCTGGCTGCCGATGCCCTACCCGGCCGCCGCCGTCCAGGTCCCCAACCGCGGCGACTGGAAGCTCGACCCGCTGACCCGCACCGTCCTGCCGGCCAACGACAAGGCGATCCGCGGCCTGCAGTACCACGTCAGCGCCCTGGACGTGCAGCCCACCGCCACCGAGCTGCGGCTCGCGGCCACCGCGCCGTCCGACGTCAGGGAGCACTACACGGCCCTCCCGGCCAACCTGCCGGCCCAGGTCGCCGAGCAGGCCAGGAGCGTCACCGCGGGCGCGCAGAACGACTACGACCGGGCGACGGCACTGGTCAACTGGTTCACCGGACCGAACTTCACGTACGACACCTCGGTCAACGGCGGCACCGGCAGCAACGCCATCACCGTGTTCCTGCGCGACCGCCGGGGCTTCTGCGTGCACTTCGCCTCCACCATGGCGGCGATGGCCCGGACGCTGAAGATCCCGGCCCGGGTGGCCGTGGGCTTCACCCCCGGCGACAGCAAGGGCGGCGACGTCTACTCGGTGACCGGCCGGATGTACCACGCCTGGCCCGAGCTGTACTTCTCGGGCTACGGCTGGATGCGCTTCGAGCCGACCCCGAGCCGCGGCGTCCCGGCCCGCTACACCGAGGCGTCCACCACCCCGACCACCGCGCCGACCCAGCACGCGACCGCCGCCCCGCAGACCGCCTCGGCCGCCCCCGCGCCGAGCTCCAGCTCGGACTGCACCGTGAAGCAGCGCCAGCTGGGCGAGTGCGGTGCCAAGGACAAGGCCGTCGCCAAGGCCTCCGAGGAGTCCTGGCTGCTCTCCGGCCAGGTGCTCGGCACCCTGGCCGCGGTGCTCGCGCTGATCGCACTGCTGCTCGTCCCGATGCTCTGGCGCACCGCCGTGCGCCGTCGCCGGCTGGGCGGCGGCGGGCGGCGCGGGCCCGGCGGCAGCGGGCCGACGGAGCTGACCGACGCCCAGGTGCTGGCCGCCTGGGACGAGCTGATCGACTCCGCCTGGGACCTCGGAATTCCCCCGGACGAGTCACGCACTCCGCGTTCGACGGCCCGTCGGATCACCGAGGAGGCGCAGTTGGACGCGGACTCGGCGGCGGCCACCGGCCGACTGGCGCTGGCCACCGAGCGGGTGCTCTACGCCCCGCCCGGGCAGCACCTCACCGAGCCGCTGGCCACCGACGTCCGTGCCGTCCGGCGCGGCCTGCGGGCGAACGCCGGACGGGCCGGGCGGACCAGGGCGCTGCTGCTGCCGCCGTCCTCGGCGCAGCTGTGGTGGCGGATCTCCGACGGCGCGCGGGCGGCCCGGACGGCGGTCGGCACCGTGGTCGCCCGGGCGGTCGGGGCGGTCTCCGCTCCGGTGCGACGGGTCCTGACCCGGCGCGAGCGGTCCACGCCGGAGGGCTGAGCGCGGGGGCCCCGGGGTCCGGGGTCCCGCTCACCGGGGCCCCGCTCCGGACACGAAGCCGGGGCGGGGCGGCGTTCGCGTGGCCGCCCCGGGTGCGGGACCCGCGCGGGTCCGGGGCGGCGGCCCGGGAC
>NZ_JBSFWR010000117.1:0-24502 GCF_053594915.1 Kitasatospora sp. NPDC002543
GACCCTCACACACGCCTCGTCAGCCACTCCGGGAACCGGCCGATCGGGGACCGAAATCCCCACACCTCAGCCCGTGTGAGGAGCAAACGCCCTCTGAGCCGCCTCGGCAGGACCGGGCAGAACCTCGACGACGCGATCCACCTCCTCGACGTGCCTGCCGACGCCGACCAGCAGGCCGTCACCCCGTGCCTGGGTGCCGGGCCGCGCCCCTCCTGACGAACGGACCACCGTGGACCCTGCAGCCCTGGCCTGGCTCCTCGTCCAGCTCGGCCCCACCATCCCCGGCACCGACCTCACCGTGCGCCGCACTTACGCTCGCTAAATTCAGCGCCGAGGTCCGCGATTTCCAACCCCGCGGCCTGAAGGTTGTCCACCCCAGGAAGCCGGCCCGGTGCAGTTTCGCCGGACCGGTGAGGGGCTCCGGCCGCGACGACTTTCTACGCGGCGAGCGGCAGGTCGTCGTTGCCACGGGGGAGGGCTCGGAGCCGGTCCGGCTGGGCTTGGTCAAGTGCCCGGGCGAGAGCGTTGACGGCCTGGTCGGCGGAGTCCTTGAAGAGGTGGCCGTAGAGGTTGATCGTGGTCGCGAGGGTGGCGTGGCGCAGGGTCTTGGACACGATCGCGATGGGGATGCCCTCGGCGATCATGATGCTGGCCGCGGTGTGGCGCAGGTCGTGCAGCCCGATCTTCGGGAGGTCGAGTTCGGCGGTGCGTTTGCGGAGCTGGTCGAGGACCCACTGGGGCCGCAGGGGTGATCCGTCCGCGTGGGCGAAGACGAGGCCGTCCAGCTGGCCGTCGGGGTGGGCGTTCATCTGGAGGTCGGCCTGGCGGTGGAGGGCGGTCATGACTCTGGGGGAGAGGCTGATCCAGGCGCGGCTGGCCTCGGTCTTGGGCTGGTTGAAGTGGAGGTCGCCGTTGTCCACCGCGGACAGGGTCCAGCGGACGAAGAGCTTGCGGTCCATGAGGTGGACGTCCGACCAGTGCAAGGCCAGGACCTCACCGCGGCGCATGCCGGTACCGAGCATGACCTCGAACAGGTCGGCCAGCTGGTCCGCGTACTGCTCCGCGTTGTGCCGCAGGAACGCCGCCGCCTCCTTCGGCGTCCAGCACGTGCGCTCCTCGGCGCGGGGCTTGGGCGGCACGCAGTGCTCGGCCGGGTTGAACTTCAGCCGCCACGACCGCACCGCGTGGTTCAGCGCGTTACGCAGCGTCGAGACCACCCGGTACAGCGTGACCCGGCCCCGGCCGGCCTTGCGCTGCGCGGCCATCCAGTCCTCGATCTGCTTCGGCCGCAGGTCCAGCAGCCGACACCGCCCGAACGCCGGGATCAGGTCCCTCTCCACATAGGCCTTGTAGCCGGCGTACGTGTTCACGGTGAGTTCCTCCTTCCGCGCGGCCAGCCACTCCCGCAGGTAGTCCGCCACGGTGGTGCGGCGCTCTTCGTACGCCCCGCTCAGCTCACCCTCCAGCACCGCCGCCAGCTCCTGCGCTGCCTCGCTCTCGGAGGCGAAACCTCCCCGCCGCCGGGCACGCCGCCTGCCGTCCTCCGGAGCCAGGTCGACCAAGTACGTCCACGACCCGTGACCCGCCTCTTCCAGCAACCGCACACACCGCGCACCCAACCGCTTCCCGCCCTCGTCCCGGCACCCGCACCGCCGGTACACCCGGCCCCGCTGCGCACGCTGTCCCACGAGCTTCCCCTTCTCCCGGACTGCCTGGTGACTCTGGGGCAAGAGTGGCTGCTGTGTCAGGTGTGGCGGCAGAGCGCGTGGGGCGGTGCGCGAAGCACTCAGAACCGGCTGGCGAGGACACGCTCAAGACGACACACCGTCCGGAAGATCACCATCCGTAGCCAGTGGGTAGTCGACCCTGATCCGACCGGACCGCCTCGTCTGCCAGGGGCAATGCGCGACGGGCTGCGGCGGTCGACAGAAGGCTCCTGCTGAAGGGTCGACAGATTGCTGTCACTCGCGGCGACGAAGGCGGGTCCGGGGGCCTGGGGACCATTTGGGGACCACACCTGGTGGGCGCCCATGAGCGCCTGTGGGCGTTTACGGACATCTATGTACGAACTTGAACCCGGTTGGACATCGGCCGGGTTCGGGCTCTGTCGACCGTGGATCTCCATCGAGAGTCTCAACTTCCCATGTTTTCAGTCTAGTTGAGCAACAAAAAAGCCGAGGCCTCAAGGCCTCGGCTGTCGACACTAGTTGAACCCCTTGACTGGGGGTCAAGGGGTCGCAGGTTCAAATCCTGTCGTCCCGACCGGCATTTCCGCAGGTCGGAGGCCGTTCTTATCGAAATGATAGGAACGGCCTTTTCCTTTGGTGGTCGCAATGTGGTCGTGAACGCTCGTTCGCATCGCCTCGCTGGGCACGTTTCCGCAGGCCTGGCCCCTCCGGCCTGGTCGTGACGGGGCATGTGTTCGTTCATCCGGGAATCCGCGTGCCGTCGATCGCGGACTGGTCGCCTCGTCGGCGCGGAAATGGGCCAGTATTCGCGGGAAGTAGGCATGCCGACGGAACCTGCGGCGTCGTCTGCTGCGACGGGCCGCACGTTTATCGGGTGTCAGTTATGAGCCGGGAATCCCGGCTGCTTGTCGGCCCTGGTGGCGCCGGAGCGGCCAGGAGCGCCGGGCCGCCTGCAGCGGCGGGGCCGTCAGGCCGCGTGGCTGAAGAGCGGGTTCGGCAAGCCGGCGCCGTGGGCGGGGGCGTCCGGGTCGTGCCGGGTGCGGGCTTCGACGAGGTGGAGCCTTGCCTCGATGGTGTGCGCCCTCGAACAACTGCTCATACAAGGGCGCCTCACCGACGAGACCCGCTGAGCCGGCGCTGAAGAGCGCTGAATCATGGTCAGCGCTCCTCAGCCAGCGGCGGCCTGTCCAGGCCGCGAGGCTGCCTTCAACTCGCTCCGGACATGCTGCTGTCGGTCCTCCGGAGAAATCCCCAGGCCCAGCCACATCCCCTGCTGCACGTCCTCGTGGGGCACCAGCCACACCGGCACCTGCCTCAGCAGCCCGCGCAGGCACATGTCGGACGTCCCGCCGCTGCCCGGCGAGAAGTGGTCGTGGAACGCGATGATCAGCCGCGGACGCTCCTGGAGGAGCATCCGAGTGTTCCGTTCCGGTCCCGCCATGCGCCACCCCCGGGGCCGGGCCCGGCGCTCGGCCGCCCAGTCGACTACTGGCCCGGTGTCGCGTGCGGCAGGCGGCGCACTGCGGGGACCGCTGGCGGCAGCAGGGCGATCACGACGAGCAGCAGGCCCGACACCGTGGTGACCGCGTACGGGCCGAAGCTCTGGCTGAGCGGTCCCACCGCCAGCAGGGCGACCGGGATGGCCAGGTAGGAGAAGAGGTCGTCGTAGGCGGCGACGCGGGACAGCACCCCCGGCGGGATGTGCTCCTGGAGGGAGGTGTCCCAGGCGATCGCCGAGACCGAGGAGCCGGCACCGGCGACGAACGACGCGGCGATCAGCCACGGCACAGGCAGCCGGGCGCCCAAGGCAAGCAACGGGAGGGCGTTCAGCGTGACTGCGAGCTGCCCCCACAGCAGGAAGCGCCGGATGGTCAACCGGTAGAGCAGGCTGCTGCTCAGCAGCATGCCGCCACCGCGCACGCTGAGCACCAGGCCCCACGTCACGGGGGAGAACACGTCGGCGGTCAGCTGAGGTCCCAGGATCTGCCAACTGCCCGTGTTGACCAGGTTTACGGCGCAGAACGCCAGGGTGACCGGCCAGACCCAGGACGTGCGCCGGAACGCGTCCCAGCCCTCTCGCAGGTCGCGGGCGAGGTGCCGTCGCCCCTTGGAGGCGATGCCGTCCGAGGAGGCGGGCAGGCGCGCCAGGAACGCGGCGGCGAACAGGTAGCTGAGCGCGTCGAGGGCGATCGCCGCGCCGCCGCCCGCGGCGACGACCAGCACGCCCGAGATCGTGGGGCCGAACACCTTGGTGCCGTTCTTGACCATGCCGAGCAGGGCGTTCGCCCGCTGGAGCCCGTCCTTGGCCACCAGTTCGGGCAGCAGGCCGCGCAGGGCGGGGGAGGTGAACGCCCCCAGCACCCCGTTGAGGAAGCCCAGGGCCGCGATGGGCCACGGCGAGTAGTGGCCGGTCAGGAGCAGTGCGGCGATAGCGCCCTGGGTCAGCGCGGAGCCCAGGTTGGCGGACACGAGGACCAGGCGTCGGGGCAGCCGGTCGGCGACCACGCCGCCGATCAGCATGAAGCCGAGCATCGGCAGCATGCGGGCGGCCAGCACGAGACCCAGGTCTCCCGCTTGCGCCGATGCGTCGAGGACGGCGAAGGCCAGTGCCACCGGCGCCATGGAACTGCCCAGCAGGGACACGGCCTCTCCTGCGAAGTACCAGCGGAAGCTGGGCTGTCGCAGGGGAGAGGCGGAGGGCGGGGCGGCCGGGGCGGAGGAAGGAGAGGTTGCTGCGGACACCGGCCCGAGTATGCGGACCAACGGTCGGTGGCACTATCGTTTCGCGGGCTGCCGAAAGTTCGTGGGGGTGGGCGTCTCCCCGAGCCGAGGAGGAAGGAACACGCCGGATGGTGCTGCTGCGCCTGGATTCCCGCGCCCTGTCACGCTCCCGCTTCGCACTCTCGCCGCTCGCGGAGACGCTGGGCGCCGCCATCGCCCTCTCCCGGCCATGCACCGACACGTGGCTCGCGCCCTGGCACGCCCGCCACCACGCCGCTTTCCGGGCCCGGCTCGACGCCGACCCGTTCGCCAGGGGTATGGTCGCGCTAATCAGCTCGACGAAGTACCTGCCCGACCACGTCTCGTTCCCCCCGCCCGGCGGCATGCGCACCCGGCTCCACGAAGAGCTCGCGCAGATGGCACGGGTACCGGACGAGGCCGTTGGCGCGAGTCTGCAGCTGGCGGTGGAGGCGAGCTGGGAGCGGCACGATCTCGGCGCGTGGCTCACCGGCCACGACTGGGCCGGCCGTACCGCAGAGCTGTTCCGGCACACCTGGGACACGCACCTCGCCGCGGACTGGCCGCGCCGCCGCGCCCTGCTCGAACGCGACGTCACCTACCGTGCGGGTCTGCTGGCTGCCTATGGGTGGCCGCGCGCCGTGGAGCGGATGAACCGGCACAGCGTCTGGGTCGGCGCGGACGCGATCCGTTTCAGCAACCGGCCCGGTCACGACCGTGTGGTCGGCCCCGAGGGCATGCTGTTCGTGCCGTACACCTGTGCCGGACAGGGCACCTGGCTGTGCGAGGCGCCCGGACTGCCGTACGCGCTGGTGTACCCCGCCCGCGGCACCGGCGACCTGCAGTCGGCCGGGGCCGGCCCCCGCAACCAGGCCCTGGCCCGGCTCATCGGCACGGGCCGCACCGCGATCCTGCGCGCCCTGGAGAGCCCGGCCACGAGCAGTGAACTCGCCGCTGAACTCGACCTGTCGCTCGGCACGGTCGGCGGCCACCTCGCGGTCCTGCGCGAGGCGGAACTCGTGGTCGGCGAGCGCACGGGCCGACGCGTGGTCTACCGTCGCACCGAGGCGGGCGAGGTGCTCGCCACCGGAAGAACCACGATGGCCGGGGGTGGTACGGCCACGAGGTAGGGCGCGTCCTGCTGCCAGGCACCCGGTGAGACCGGGCAGCATCGGCGGGGACCGGTCTCACCCGTGGGTCACCCGCTCCTCACCTGACGGCCCGGCCTCGGCTCCGGAATCCCGACCGCTGACAAGCGGGGTCCAGGGCTGTGGCCCGGGGCCCATGCCCGTAGGCCACGACGGCGAGGACGGACGTGGCCATGGGGACGACGACGAAGAGCGCGACGGTGCGCATTCCGCCCAGTAGGCCGAGCCGACCGCGGCAACCGGGCCGCTGGTGGTGCCACGGAGGGAGGCGAGGTGAACCTCCGCCGTGCAGGGGAAGAGCCGGCGGTCGTCCGGTCTCCGTTGGTGTGAACGGCTTGCTTGTGGGCGAGCTTTGGCGGCGAGGTTGTCGGGCGGGGTGGTGTACGGCGGGGGCGGCCCGCACCGTGGGGTGTGGGCCGCCCCCGCTCCGGCGGCTTCCGGGGGCCGCCGGGCTCGTGTGCCGCGTGGGGCGGCGGGTTCAGGCCGTGACGGTGGTGGCCGGGGTGGCGGGCCGGATGACCTCCTCCATCCGGCTGCCCCAGCGCATCCGCAGCCGGATCCGGGGGCCGCCGACACCGGTCGGCTCGATCTTCAGGGTGCGCTCGGCCGTCCAGCCCATGGCGCGGAACTCGCCCTCGCCGAGGTGGACCAGGCCGGCCCGGGGCTCGCCGTCCACGTCCAGCACCAGGCGCTCGTTGTCGACCCGGATCCGGCCCGCGCGGTCCGGGGAGGCCGAGACGGCGTCGGCGGTGTGCTGGTCGTCGGCTGCGGCCAGCTCCTCCGACTCGCCGTAGAGGAAGGCGTCCGGGAGGGGGAACTCGCAGGCGAAGGAGGGGAGTTCGGTCTCGACCAGGGGCAGCTCGGGGCGGTTGAGCAGCACGTCGGACCAGCGCAGCTCGTCGTGGAACTCGGCGGGGAACAGCTCCAGCAGCTCGTGGTTGACGTAGGCGTCGATGACCATGTGGACCCGGCGCTCGGTGCCGTCGTTGCGCACCGAGTGGAGGCGGGAGAAGTCGCCGAACCAGAGGGTGCCGGGCTGCCAGGTGTGCTTCTCGCCGCCGAGGGTGAGGACGGCCTGGTCGTTGGTGACCAGCGGGATGTGCAGCCGGACCCAGCCGGCCGGCAGCCCGTACGGGACGTCCCGGTGCTCGTCGACCTCGGCCCCGACGCCCAGCGACATCAGCCGCACCGCGCGGAGTTCGGTGGGCAGGGCGTCGAGGATGGACGCCATGTACGGTGCCCGCGCCAGCCAGGAGGTGCCGGCGTAGCCGACGAGGCCGAGGCCGCCCGGGTCGGTGCGCTCGTCGCTGCCCTCGGGGCTGCGCAGCGGGAGCACCCGCCAGTCGAGCTCGGTGGCCTCACCGGGCTCGAGGCTCTCCCCGTAGGTGCGCTGGGCGGCCCACGTGGTCCGCTCCAGGTCGTGGAGTTCGGCCAGCAGCCGATCGACGTCGTACTCACCCTTGAGCTGTACCGCAGCGAACGCGCCACTGGACATGGGAAATCGTCTCTTTCCGTGGGTCAGAGGGATCCGGGGTTCGGGTCTTTTGGCTCTGCTGTCACGTTATGCGGAGAAATCGGCGTTATGCGGAGGTCCCGGGGGCAGTTTCGGCGGCAGTCGCCGTGGTGGCGGCGACGGGTTCGGGCCTGCCGGCAGGAGCTGACGTGGAGTCAGAAGGGTTGTCCGGGGCGGCGTTCGGGCCTCCGGTGGGGCGCCGTTCGTCCAGTTCGCGCCAGTGCGGTCGCAGCGCGGGCAGGACGGTGCTGGCCAGGTAGAGGCCGGCGCAGGAGTACAGCACCGGCACCAGGCCGGCCGCGGTGACGGCGGCGCCGGCCAGCATCGGGCCGAGCGGGACCCCGGCCGAGCCGACGGAGTCGGTCAGCGCGGAGACCCGGCCGAGCAGCGGGCGCGGGATCCGTTCCAGCATCACGGCGTTGAGGATCGGGTTGACGAAGCCGATGGCCAGGCCGTCGCCGACGGCGACCAGCAGGACCGCCCAGAGCGGCAGGTGGAAGGCCATCACCAGGAACCGCGGCGGGCCGGCGATCAGGAAGGCGATCACGTAGGTCGGGCGGCGCTTCAGCCGCTCCGCGAAGGCGGTGGCGAGCGCCGACCCGCCGACCGCGGCGATGCCGAACACCGAGCCCAGCGCGCCGATCGCGGCCGGGCCGCCGCCGTACTCCTTGGCCCACACCGGGATCAGCAGCGAACCGTACGCCGCGTCGACCAGGTTGGTGACGCTGAGCATCACGGCGATCGAGCGCAGCAGCCGGTCCTGGTGCAGGAAGCGGATGCCGGCCCGGAGCCGGTCGAGGTAGCGCTCCGACTCCGCTTCCCCGCCCGTCGCCCCGCCCGTCGCCCCGCCCGTCGCCCCGCCCGGCTCTCCGGCGGGCCGCGGCCGGGCGCCGCCGCGCGGGCCGGTCAGTGCGATGAGGGCGGCGGAGACCACGAAGCACAGCGCGTTGGCGGTCATCGCCCAGAGCGGGCTGAGCACCGCGATCAGCGCTCCCGCGGCGGCCGGGCCGGCGGTGCCGGCCAGCCGTTCCAGGGTGCCGACCAGGCCGCTGGCCCGCTCCAGCGGGATGCCGGCCTGCTCGGCCACCTCGGGGGTCATGGTGCGCTTGGCGACGTCACCGGGGCCGCGGGCGACGCCGATGGCCGCGGAGAGGACCAGCAGCGCCCCGAACGGCAGCGCGTCCAGCCAGTAGCAGAGCGGGACCAGGCCGACCACCACCGCGCTGACCAGGTCGGCGAAGACGGCGAAGGGGCGGGAGCCGACCCGGTCGATCAGCGGCCCGGCGAGGGTCTTGCCGATCACCAGCGGGACCGCCTCGCAGAAGGCGACCAGGCCCGTCCGGGCGGCGCTGCCGCTGGTCGCGAGGACCAGCCAGGGCAGCGCGATCATCGTCAGCCGAGTGCCGAACAGGGAGACGGTGTACGCGGCGAGCAGTCCGTGCAGCGAGGAGCGTCGGTGGCCCTGGGGGACCGAGGCGTCGGCGACGGGCTTCCGGGAGGGCATGGCGGTCCTTTCGTCACTCCGGTCGGTGCGGGGGCGTCCGGGCGGAGGGCTGGTCGGAGGGCGGGGGCCCGGCGGGCGCGGGCGCCGGGTCGGTGAGTGCCCCGGGGCGGGGGAAGGCCTGGAGCTGCAGCACGACGGGGGCGGTGTCCGGGTCGGCCCCGGTGGTGTCCGGGTCGTCGCGGCGGTAGCGCCCGATCACGTCGAAGAGGTCGGAGACCAGCGACTCCAGTTGCTCGGCGGTCAGCCGCAGCGCGAAGTCGCTGGTGCTGCTGGCCTCCCGCCACGCGGTCGGCAGCAGGTGCATCTCGGCGATGGCGGCGCGGGTCTGCTCGGCGTAGTAGTCGGCGACGCTCTGCAGGTAGGCGCCGGCCAGCGCGGCGGACTCGACGTCGGCGAAGTCCTCGGTGTGCAGCCGGGTGGTCTGGTGCACGGCCCGCCACCAGCGTTCGCGGCCGGATGGGCGGGGGTCGGGCTCGGCGAAGCCGTACGCGGCCAGCTGGCGCACGTGGTAGCTGGCCGAGGCGGTGCTGACGCCCGCGCGTTCCGCCAACCGGGTGACGGTGGCGGGTCCGTCGCTCCGCAGCAGGCCGAGCAGCTTCACCCGCAGGGGGTGGGCCAGGCCGCGCAGGCTGCGGGCGTCCAGGAGCACCTCGCCGCCCGGGTTGGGGCCCATCGGCCAGGGGCGGTCGGCGGGTTCGGGGTGGTTCGGGGTGGCGCTCATGGCAGCAGCGTAGATTCCCAAGACTCCTTTGCCAAGACTTCTTGGCAAAGGAGTCTTGGGAAAGAAGTCCCAAGTCCCGGGAAAGCGGACGGGCCGGTCGGGCCCGGCGAACGGGTATGGCGCGCCGCCCCGTCCGCCGCGGTGGGCGGGCGGGGTGACGTGCCGTGGGGAGTCCAGGGGCCAGGCCCCGGGACTCGGCGGGCCGCGGCCGGCTCAGGAAGCCAGCAGGGCGGCCTCCCGGGCCAGGTCGCGCAGCCTCGGGTGCTGGTAGACCAGCCGGCTCGGGATCACCACCCCGAGCTGCCGCTTGAGGTTCGCCACCACCCGCAGGGCCATCAGCGAGTGCCCGCCGAGGGCGAAGAAGTCGTCGGTGGCGAGCACCCGTTCGCGTCCCAGCACCTCCTGCCAGGCCTCGGCGACCGTCACCTCGAACTCGCCCGTCGGCTGCGCCTCGGCGGCCGGGCCGCCGTCGGGCACCGCCTCGACGGCCGGGTCCGGCAGGGCGGCCCGGTCCACCTTCCCGCCGACCGCCAGCGGCAGCTCCGCCAGCTCGGTCAGCGAGGGCAGCATGTAGGCCGGCAGCCGGGCCGCCAGGTGCTCGCGCACCGCGCCCAGGTCCGCCGCCGCGCCCGGACGGGGGACGACGTAGCCGGCCAGGGAGGCGCCGGTGGCGTCCGGGCGCAGCACCACGACGGCCGCCGCGACCGCCGGGTGGTCGGTCAACGCGGCCTCGATCTCGCCGAGTTCGACCCGGAAACCGTTCACCTTGACCTGGTGGTCGACCCGGCCGAGGTAGTCCAGGTTGCCGTCCGGACGGCGGCGCACCCGGTCGCCGGTGCGGTACATCCGGCTGCCCGGCGCCCCGAACGGGGAGGCCGGGAAGCGTTCGGCGGTCAGCCCGGGCCGGCCCCGGTAGCCCTGGGCCAGGCCCGCGCCGGTGAGGTACAGCTCGCCCTGCTCGGCGGGCCGCAGCCCCTCGTCCAGGACGTGGGCCTCCACCCCGGGCAGCGGGGTGCCGATGTGCGGGGTGCCGCCGGTGACCCAGCCGGCCGTGGCGTCCACGGTGCACTCGGTGGGGCCGTACAGGTTCACCGCCTCGACGAGGCCGCGCCCGGCGAGCTCGGCCAGGTCCGTCCACATCGCGGGCGGCACCGCCTCGCCGCCGATGAACAGCCGCAGCGGGCGGGCGGGGAGCCGCTCGGCGGCGGCCGCCACCTGGTCGCGCAGGGCGCTCCAGTGCGACGGGGTGGTGTCCAGGTCGGTGGCGCCGTGGGCCAGCAGGTGGGCGGCCAGCTCCTCCGGCTCGGCGCGCAGCTCCTCGGTGAGCAGCAGCAGTCCGTCGCCGCGGCAGACCCGGGCCCACTGCTGGACGGAGGCGTCGAAGGAGACGCTGGCGTTCCAGGCGACCAGACCGGGGGTGTCCCGGTAGATCCCGCGCGCCTCCAGGGCGTTCAGCAGCTGGGCCACCCCGCCGCGGGTGACCGTGACGCCCTTGGGGCGGCCGGTGGAGCCCGAGGTGTAGATGAGGTACGCCGGGGCGTCGGCCGGCACCGGGACGGGTGCGGCCGCCGGGGCACTGGCCGGGGTGTCGGCGGGGTCCAGCGTCCGGACCCCGGGGGCCCAGTCGTGGCCGGGGGCGGCGACCACCAGGGTGATCCCGGCGTCGCGGACCACGTGGTCGAGCCGGTCGGCCGGGTGTGCGGGGTCGAGCGGGACGTACGCGGCGCCGGCGTGCCACACCGCGAGCAGGGTGACGACCAGGTCGGCGCCGCGGGCCAGGCCGACGCCCACCGCGCCGCCGGGGCGCACCCCGGCGTCGGTCAGCGCGGCGGCCAGCGCGCCCACCCGGCTGTCGAGTTCGGCGAAGGTCAGCCGGTCGCCGGCGGGCGTGGTCACCGCGGTGCGCTCCGGGTGGGCGGCGGCGGCCACCCGGAAGCGCTGCAGCGGGTCGGTGGGGGCCCCGGGAGCCGGGGCGGCCGGGGCGGCCCGGCCGGCGTCGGTCGGGCCGGTCGAACTCGAGTGCATCGAAGGCTCCTTGGCTACAGCGGGGTGGGCTGGAGGGACGCCGCGCCCGCCGGGACGGCCGGATCGCAGTCGGCGAGGGCGACCGGCTCGCCCATCGCGACGACGATCTTCCGCTCGCCGCGGAACGGGTCCCGGCCGTGCGCGGTCAGGACGTTGTCGACCAGCAGCAGGTCGCCCGGCTGCCAGGTCTCGCGGACGGTGGCGCGCTCGTAGGCGGCGTCCATCAGCGCGGCCTCCTCGGCGGTCAGCGGGGTGCCGTCGCCGAGCGCGGTGTTGAACGGCAGGCCGTCCGGGCCGAACTCGCCGACCAGCACGTCCCGGATGTCCGGGTCCAGCGACCACTCGCTCCAGAACGCGACGTGGTTGAACCAGACCTCCTCGCCGGTGCGGGGGTGGCGGATCAGCGCCGGGCGCAGTTGGCGGGTGCGCAGCGTGCCGTCCTCGCCCCACTGGCAGGTGATCCCGTTGTCCGCGCAGTACGCCTCCACCTCCGCGGGGGAGTCGGTGGCGAAGGCGGTGCGCCAGTCGAGCGAGATGTGCTCGCCGTAGGCGCGGGTGAGCGCCCAGCCCTCGGTGCGGAAGCGGTCCACCAGCGCGGGCGGCAGTTCGGCGAGGACCTTCCGGACGTCGGCCACCGGGGTGGCGCCGCCCTGCTCGGGGGCGGTGAGGCAGCAGAACAGCAGCAGACCGGGGAAGGTCAGGGTGTAGCTGTTCTCGTTGTGCATCCGGATCGCCTGGGAGGGCGGCAGGTCGGTGGAGGAGAAGACGTCGTCGCCGAAGTCGCTGCGCGGGGTGGCCTTCTCCTGGTACTTGGCGCGGGCGGCGAACAGCGCGTCCCGGACGGCCGCGAAGTCGCCGGCGGAGGCGATCGGCAGGCCGTGCACGTACAGCGAACCGTGCCGGGTCAGCACCTCGCGCAGTTCGGCGTGGTGCGCGCGCATCCAGTCGGCGGCCCCCTCGGCGGTGGACACGCCCTCGACCACGGTGCGCACCGGCCGACCGGGCGCCTCGGTCCAGTCGAGCGTCATGGCTTCTCCTCTCTCGGCGCGAAGTGCTCGGGCAGCGACTCCCAGAGCCGCTGGTGGTAGAAGTGGCCGCCGGGCAGCCGGTCCACCCGCAGCTCGCCGCGCACGCAGCGGGCCCACTGCTCGGCGACGGCCGGCTCGATGACCGCGTCGTCCTCGCCGTACAGCACCTGGACGGGCATGCCGACGCTGACCCCGGGGGTGGGCCGGTAGGAGTCCCGGACGACGATGTCGGCGCGCATCAGCTCGACGGCCATCTCGCTGAGGTCGGCGTCCGCCAGGACGTACTCGGGCAGCAGGCCGATCTCCCGCATCCAGTCCAGCAGCCGCCCGTCGGCGTCCTCGATCCGCGGGAAGCGGTCCCGCTCGGTGACGCCGCGGTCGGCGGCGTTGCACGAGGAGACGATCAGCCGGGCCGGGGCGTGCGCGCCGCGGGCCTCCAGCCGGGCGGCCACGTCGTAGGCCATCCAGCCGCCCATGCTGTGCCCGAACAGGGTGTAGGGGCGGCCGCCGGCGGCCTGGAGCACCGACTCGGCGGCGTCCTCGGCGAGTTCGTCCCAGGTGGCGGCGAAGGGCTCGGCGAAGCGGCCCTCGCGGCCCGGGTAGCAGACCAGGGCGAACTCGGTGGAGCCGTCGACGAGGTCGAGCCAGTCCCGGTACGGGCCGGTGCCCCCGCCGCAGAAGGCGAGGCACACCAGGACGTGGTCGGCGTCCGGGCGCGGGGCCGGCCGGACCACCCTGGCGTCCTGCAACAGGTGGGCGCTCACGACTGGGTGGCCACCTCGTCCATGGCGCGGCGCAGGCTCGCCGGGCGCATGTCGGTCCAGGTCCGCTCGATGTGCTCCAGGCACGCCGCGCGGCTGTCCACGCCGTGCACCGCGCGCCAGCCCGTCGGCACCGCGATCTGCGCGGGCCAGAGCGAGTGCTGGTCCTCGTCGTTGGCGAGGACCAGGTACTGGCCCTCCTCGTTCTCGAAGGGGTTGGCCATGGGTCCGGTCCCTCTCTCGATGGGGTGTCAGGGTGGGGTGGTTCCGAGCGTAGGAGCGATGGGCGGCCCGGCCCGGCAGTCGTCCCGGCGGGTGCCGGGCAGTTTCGGCGCGGCGGGGGAGGCGCGCCGGCCCGGGCGGCGGGGGAGACGCGCCGGGCCGGGCCGGCGGTGCTACCGCGTGACGGGCTCCGGCAGGCGCTCGGCGCTCCACTGCGCCGCGTCCGGGTGCCAGAGGTCCTCGAGGCCCAGGTCGGCCGGCCGGTACTTGCCCAACGCGCTGATGAGGAGGCGGAGTTCGAGCGCCATCGCCTGGACCAGCCGCTCCAGGCCGGCCTGCGGGTCCTCGTCCACCGCCAGCAGCGCGGCCCGGCCCAGCCCGACCGCGGTGGCCCCGGCGGCCAGCGCCTTGACCGCCCGGGAGCCCTCCCACATCCGGCCGCTGGCGAGCAGGCACTGCCCGGGCGACGGGGCGACCCGGCGCAGGCACTCGGCCAGCGGCAGTCCGACCGACCCGAGGAAGGAGACCGGCGCCCAGCCGGAGCCGCCCTCGGCGCCGTCCACCGTCACCGCGTCCGCGCCGGCCGCCCAGGCGGTGGCGGCCGCCGCGCGGACGTCCCGGGACGGCGGCAGCTTGACCCAGATCCGGGCCCGCGGGAAGTTGTTGCGCATCAGCCGGACCTGGTGGGCCAGGATCTCCTCGGTGAAGGTGCCCGGGCAGCTGGAGCGCAGCACCGTGCGCCCGCCCGCGCTCTCCGGCAGCAGCGGTTCCACCGCGTACTGCTGCTCCAGCCGGCGGGCCGACTCCCGGTCCACCAGCGTCATCCCGCCCAGGCCCGGCTTGGCACCCTGGCCGACCTTCAGCTCGAAGGCCAGCCGGCCGGAGTCGATCAGCGGCTGGACCGAGGTGTCGCTGTAGATCAGGTTCCAGATCTCGGCGTCGGCGTCCTCGGTGGACTGCTGGACGGCGATCCCGCCACCCGGTCCGGTCAGCTCGTCCTGGTAGGCGGCGATCCGCCCCAGGAGGGTCCGGCCCTCCTTCTCACCCAGCCGGCCGGTGCCGTTGACGGGGCCGACGTTCTCCCCGACCACCATCGGGATGCCCAGCCGGGCGGCCTGCCGGCCGGCCGCCGTCCCGAGGTCCCGGCTGGCGACCTGGGTCGAGCCGAAGGCCGACACGTACAGCGGCAGCGCGGAGCCGAACCCGCCGACGGTGGTGGCCAGTTCGACGTCCTGGTAGAGCGGCTCCCGGCCCAGGTCGATCAGCTTCTCCAGGCGCAGCGGCATGAACGCGGGCGGCACCAGCCGGGTCGCGTCCAGCACGTCCCCGCCCCCGCCCGGCGCCGGCTGCGGCTCGGCGCCGAACAGCTCCTGCCCGTAGGTGGCGGCCGGTGGGAAGGCCAGCGGCGCGCCCTCCCTGGCCCTGGCCCGGACCTGCTCCTGCGGGTACCCGCCGGCGTGCAGCGAACTCATCGAAGTCTTCTCCTCGTACGGGTCGCCGGCTATGCGCCGGCCTCGGCGAACTGCCCCAGGTCCACCCGGGACACGACGTGGTTCAGGGCGTCCAGCAGTCCGCTGCTGGTCATCGTGGCGGCGGGGCGCGGGGTCACCAGGTGTCCGATGGGCATCGCCCCGATCGCGCTCCAGTCCAGCCGGCCGCGGTCGTCGATGTAGGTGGCGGTGCGCCCGGCGTTGTCCGGGTGCAGGCAGTAGGGGACGTCCAGCCAGCCGCGGGCGAAGGCCTCGACCAGCGCGGCCCCGACGTCCTCGCCCAGGCAGAGCACGGCCTCGACCAGGGCCCGGGCCTGCGCGTACACCTCGTTGTCGGCGAGGCCGCCCGGGGCCGGCCGGGGCCGGGTGAGCCGCGCGGTGCGGGCCGAGCCCTCCAGCGCCTCGACGTTGTGGGCGACGGTGGGGATCCGGTACGCCTCGACGGCCGTCTTGACGATCAGCCGCTCGGCGCCGGTGCGCACGGCCAGCCGCACCGCCCGGTCCTGCAGTGCCCGGGCGCCGGAGGGGGTACGCGGGTAGACGCCCATGTAGGTGTAGACGACGACGTGCCAGTCGGTGCCCGGCAGCAGTTCGGCGGCCAGCGCGCGCAGTGCCCGTACGGCCTCCTCGTCCTGTTCCTCGTGGATCTGCTGGGCGTAGCTGAGCGAGACGCTGGTCAGGCCGTGCTGGACGAAGAACAGGCACTCCAGCACGGACAGCGCGACCAGCAGCGAGGGCGGGCAGAGCTGGCCCATCATGCAGCCGCCGAAGGACTCCAGGTGCGGCCGCTGTCCGGGCCGGCCGGCCGCGGCGAGCAGCCGGCAGGACTCCTCCCAGTTGCGGACCGATGCCGCGATCGGGGTGCGGCTGTACGGCAGGCAGTAGGAGACCGGGCCGCCCTCGGTGGCGTGCAGGCCGGACTCGGCCAGGGCGGTGATGATCGCCTGCGGGGCGGCCGACCCGTGCCGCACCTGGACGGGGAAGTCCGCCGCGACGATGCCGTCCAGCATCTGGCGGGTGGCTTCCGGGCCGTGGGTGACGATGGGGTAGCCGTTGAGGTCGACGCCCTCGTCCACGGCCCGCCGGGCGGACGCGTGGTCGCCGACCCTGGTGTAGCTGTCGAGGGTCAGGGTGCCCACCGTGGTGGCGTCGGCGCTGCGGGTGGCGAGCAGTCCGTGCCGCATCCGCGCCCGGGTGCCGAAGCCCATCCGCGGCTGGACCACCAGCTCGGGGGCGGAGCGCACGAACGACCCGAAGTCCACGGTCCAGGCCATCAGACCTGCACCCGCGCCGCGAGCCGGTCCAGGAAGGTCCGGAACGGCAGGATGCCCTCGTCGTCCTCGAACACCGCGTCGAACCCCGCCTCGCGGAGCCGGGGGGCCCAGGCGGCGGCGCTGCCGGCGGTGCCGAGCTTGCCGCCGATGACGGCCGGCAGCGCGGCCAGTTCCGGTACGGCCCGGAGGCCGCGGATCAGCCGCAGGCCGTCGTTGGCGCCGTGGCCGTTCACGCTGCTGACCACGAGGGCGTCGGGGTGCAGTCGGGAGCACTCGCCGATCACCAGCTCGTCCGGGACGCAGGCGCCGAGGTTGGTCACCTCGTGGCCCCACTCCGCGAGCAGGTGCTGCAGGTAGATCAGGTTCCAGGTGTGCGAGTCGGACGAGGTCGTCGTCACCAGTATGTGCATCGGCGTTTTCCGAATCTCCGGCTGGTGGGGGTCAGTTGCGGGTGGCCGGCAGGGCGGTGCCCCAGTCGGAGGTGGTGGCGCCGGCGGTCTCCCCGCCGTCGACGACCAGCTCCTGGCCGGTGAGGAACCGCGCCTCCGGGGAGGCCAGGTAGTGGAAGGCCGCGGCGATCTCCTCCGGGGCGGCGTGCCGGCCGGCCGGGATCCGGGCGTTGGTGGCGTCGAGCATCTCGCCGGTGTACTCGGCGAGTTGCATCGGGGTCAGGACGGCACCGGGGCTGACGCAGGCCACCCGGACGAGCGGGGCGAGCTCCATCGCGAAGGTCTGGGTGAGCGCGACGATCCCGGCCTTGGTGGCGTTGTAGTCGGCGTACCGCGGGTAGCCGCGGCGGCCGTTGACCGAGGCGGTGGCCAGCAGCACGCCGCCGTCGCCGGCCGTCATGACCCTGGCTGCGGCCTGCCACAGGCCGAGCACGCCGAGCAGGTTGACGTCGGTGATCCGCCGGGCGTCGGCCTCCTCGATGTCCAGGACGCCGTGCCGGACGCTGATCCCGGCGTTGGCGATCACCACGTCCAGTCGGCCGGTCTCCTCGTGGACCCGGCGCACGGCCTCCCGGACGGCGGCCCAGTCGGCGGTGTCCACCTCCAGCCAGCGGACCTCGGCGGAGGCCCCGGTGCCGTCGGGGGTGCCCGGCGCGTCAGTGGCGTCGGGGCCCTGGGGGGCGGTGACGTCCAGGTTGAAGACGCGGTCCCCGGCCCGGGCGAAGCGGGCGGCGGTGGCGCGGCCGATGCCGCTGGAGGCGCCGGAGACGATGACGGTGCGCAAGGTGGACTCCTGGGTGGGGAAGGGCGGTCGGGGAGGCGGGAGGCTCAGTAGAGGACCCGGTTGCCACCGGGCAGCCCGCCGGCGGCGCCGGCCTGGGCGGCCTTGCGCAGGTCGCGGCTGACGATCATGCGCTTGAGCCAGCGGTCGGTGCCGTCGTAGCGCGCGGCGAAGGGCTTGCGGCCGTGCACCGCGAGGTAGTTGTCGACGACCAGCAGGCTGCCCTGCTCGACCACGACCGAGTGCTGCACCCGCTCCAGCTCGGTCATCAGCGCGTGCAGTGCCTGCTCGGCGCCCGGCCGGTCGGCGGCGCAGCGCATGAACGGCAGGTCGACCCGCAGGTACGGGCGGTCCCGGTCGCCGAACAGCACCGGCACCGCGACCGGGTCGCGCTGCATCTCCTCGGCCCGGGCGAGCGCCGGGTGCTCGGGGTCGCGCAGCTTGAGCTGCCGCACGTGCTCGTCGTCGGGCATGATCTGGAAGTCCGGGCGGAACAGCGCCGCCCAGTCCTCCTCGGCGAGCTTGACGTCCCGCACCGAGGCCATGATGGTCGGCACCCGGTCGTGGTTGCGGACCCCGAGGAGCAGCAGGTAGTCGCAGCGGCCCGGGTGGAAGCCGTCCTCGGTGTGGAACTCCAGCAGGGTCTCGCTGCCGTGGCCGCTCTGGCGCGCCTCGTCGCCGCGGATCGGCAGGATGTTCTGGATCACCCGGCCGAGCTGGAGGGTGGAGAAGGTGAACGGGTCGCCCAGGGCGGTGCCGCACATGGCCAGGAAGAGCTCCTGCTCCAGGGTGACCCCCGGGTCAGCCACCCGCTCCCAGTGTTCGGGGGTCGGGCCGACCGCGGCGTCGTCCACCGGGAAGCCGTGGATCAGCAGCCCGGCGGCGGACTCGGTGCGGCGGAACTCCTCCAGGAAGGCGCGCAGCCGGGGCGGCAGCCCGTGGTCGGCGAAGCGGTGCCGGAGGTCGTCGTAGGCGTGCGGCGCGGTCGGGTCGGTGAAGGTCGTGGCCAGCCGGGCCGCGCCGGCTCTGATCCGGTCCACCTCGTCGGCGGACAACTCGTACTGGGCGATGGTCTCTTCGATCATTGGTCGGCTCTCTTCGGGGTGAGGAGTCGGCTCTCTTCGGGCACCGCGGATCCGGCTCCGGGCGGGTGCGCCCGGAGCCGGCGGGGCGGTCGGGGTCAGACGAGGCGCGGATCGTGGGCGAGCAGTTCGGCGACGGCGGCGAGCGGGGCCGGGCGGGTCATGTCCAGGTGCTCGCAGTCGACGTCGTGGCCGTCGATCCGGCCGGTGAGGTACGGCTGCCAGTCCGCCGGGACGGGGGCGTCCGGCTCCCGGCCGGCGGCGGCGGTGACGTGCAGCAGGTCGCCGTCGTACCGGCCCGGGACGGCGCCCTCGACGAGGGCGACGGTGTGCGCGGCCGCCTCGGCCAGCGTGGCGACGAACGCCGGGTCCAGGGCGGCTCCGGCGCCCTCGGCGCCCTCCCGGTCGAGGAAGCCGGCGATCTCGGCAGGTTCGAAGGCGGGGGCGGTGCTCCCGTGGCCTGCCGCCGCGGTGTCGGCACCGGCCGGACCCGTCGGGTAGGAGTCCAGCACGGCCAGCAGGCCGACCTGCTCGCCGAGCTCCTGCAGCCGGCAGGCCATCGCGTGGGCGAGGTTGCCGCCCAGCGACCAGCCGAGCAGGTGGTACGGGCCGTTCGGCCGGACGGCCCTGATCCGGTCCAGGTAGGCGTCCACCAGGGAGGCCAGGTCGGGGTGCCGGCCGGCCGGGTCGAGGTCGGCGTTCAGCCCGTACACCGGCCGGTCCGGCAGCGCTCCGGCGAGGCCCGCGTAGCACCAGCTCAGCCCGGTGACCGGGTGCACGCAGAACAGCGGCGGGAGGCTGCCCCGGGTGCCGAGCGGGACCAGCGGGTCGGCCCCGGCGGCGGCCCCGCCGGTCTCGGCGTGCGCCGCGAGCCCGGCGACGGTGGGCGTCCGGAAGAAGGTCTGCAGCGTCAGGTCGGACAGCTGCTCCGGGAGCGCGGCGCGGATCAGGTTCACTGCCCGGGCGGCCAGGAAGGAGTGCCCGCCGAGGTCGAAGAAGCTGTCGTCCACCCCGATCCGGGCTGCCTGCAGCACCTCGGCGAAGACCTCGGCCAGGGCGCGCTCCAGCGCCGTGGCGGGCGTCCGGCCCAGCCCGCCGTACTCGGGTGCCGGCAGCGCCTTGCGGTCCAGCTTGCCGTTGGCCGTCACCGGCAGCACCGGGAGCGGGACGAAGGCCGCCGGGACCATGTACGCGGGCAGGGCGGCCGCCAGGAAGGTGCGCAACTCGGCCTGGTCCGGCCCGTCGCCGGCGGTCGGGACGAGGTAGCCGACCAGGCGCTTGTCACCCGGCCGGTCCTCGCGGACCACCACCGCGCCCGCCGCGACACCGGGGTGGCGGCCCAGGGCCGCCTCGATCTCGCCCAGCTCGATCCGGAAGCCCCGGAGCTTGACCTGGTCGTCGACCCGGCCGCAGAACTCCAGGCTGCCGTCGGCCCGCCAGCGGGCCAGGTCGCCGGAGCGGTACATCCGGGTGCCGTCGCCGTACGGCCAGGCCACGAACCGCTCGGCGGTCAGCGCGGGGCGGCCGGCGTAGCCGCGGGCCAGGCCGTCCCCGGCGATGTACAGCTCGCCGGTCACCCCGGCCGGCACCGGGCGCAGGGCCTCGTCCAGCACGTACACCCGGGCGCCCGCGATCGGCCGGCCGATCACCGGGGTGTCGGTCGCCTCCAGCGGGGTGGTGAGCGTCTCGACGGTGCACTCGGTGGGGCCGTAGAAGTTGTGGGCGGTGGTGGCGGGTTCGGCGAGCAGACGCCGCCAGAGCGGCTCCGGGATCGCCTCACCGCCGAAGGTGAGGGTGCGCGGGGTGAGGGCGGGCGTGGAGAGCAGGCCGTGCTCGAGCATCTCCAGGCCGTAGGTCGGGGTGGTGTCCAGGAAGTCCACGCCGTGCCGGCCGACGTAGCCGACCATCGCGGCCGGGTCGCGCCGGGTGGCGTCGTCCAGCAGGTGCAGCTCGTGTCCGGCGAACAGGGCGAGCAGGCCCATCCAGGAGGCGTCGAAGGTCAGCGGCGCGGTCACGGCGACCCTGGCGGCCGGTCGGCCGGTGGCGGCCGTGTGCTCGGCGAACAGCGTCTCCTGGTGGCTGTGGAAGAGGTTGGTCAGCGCCCGGTGCTCGACCGCCACGCCCTTGGGGCGGCCGGTCGATCCGGAGGTGTAGAGCAGGTAGGCGGGGTGGGCGGGCAGCAGCGGGTTGCGGCGGTCGCGGTCGGTGAGGGCGGTGGCCGGGCCGTCCTGGGGGGCGGTGGCCGACACCGTGTCCGGCAGCGCGTCCAGCAGGAGGACGGGGGCGCCCTCGGTGAGCGCCGGGTCCACGTCCGAGGTGGTGAGGACCAGCAGGGGAGCCGCGTCCCGCAGGATGTAGGCGATCCGGTCCGCCGGGTGCCCGGTGTCCACCGGGACGTACACCGCACCCGCCTTGAGCACCGCGAGCAGGGCCACCACCGAGGCGGTCGAGCGCCGCAGCGCGACGGCGATCCGCTCCTCGGGCCCGGCACCGCGCCGGACCAGCTCCCGGGCCAGGACGTCGGCCCGCTCGTTCAGCTCGGCGAAGTCGATCCGCTCCTCGTTCAGCACCAGCGCGGTCGCGCCGGGCCGGGTGCGGGCCTGTTCCTCCAGGAACTCGTGCACCGGCCGCTCGGCGAGCGGCGCGGGCCGTTCGACGCTGTGGCCGCTCCACTCGGTGAGGATGCGCTCCCGCTCCTCGGGGGCGAGGAGTTCGGCCCGGCCGACGGGGGCGTCGGGGTCGGCGACCAGTGCCTCCAGCAGGCGCAGCAGCCGGGCCGTCATCGTCTCGACCGTGGCGTGGTCGAACAGGTCGGTGGCGTACTCGACGGTCCAGTGCAGGCCGCCGGCCGGGTCCTCGCTGACGCCGAAGAGCAGGTCGAACTCGGCGATGTGCAGGTCCAGCGGGTGCTCGGAGGTCTCCAGGCCGGGCAGGGCCAGGCCGGCGCCGCTGCCGTTCTTGAGCAGCAGCATGGTCTGGAAGAGGGGGTGGCGGGCGGTGGAGCGGGTGGGGTTGACGGCTTCGACGATGCGCTCGAAGGGGAGTTCCTGGTGGGCGTAGGCGTCGAGGTCGGATCGGCGCACCCGGTCGAGGAGTTCGCGGAAGGTGGGGTCGCCGGAGAGGTCGGTGCGCAGGACGAGGGTGTTGACGAAGAAGCCGACCAGGTCGTCGAGGGCTTCGTCGGTGCGTCCGGCGATGGCGGTGCCGAGGGGGATGTCGGTGCCGGCGCCGAGGCGGGAGTAGAGGGTGGCGAGGGCGGCCTGGAGCACCATGAACAGGGTGGTGCCGGTTTCGCGGGCCAGCGCCGTCAGCCGGGCGTGCGAGTCCGCGGGGACGCTCACGGTGACGGCGCCCGCGCGGTGCGAGGCGACGGCGGGTCGCGGTCGGTCGAAGGGGAGCTGGGTCTCTTCCGGGAGGTCGGCGAGTTGCTGGGTCCAGTACGCGAGTTGGCGGTTGCCGAGGCTGTCGGGGTGGTGTTCGTCGCCGAGCAGGTCGCGCTGCCAGAGGGTGTAGTCGGCGTACTGGACGGGCAGCGGCGCCCAGGTGGGGGCGACGCCCTGGGTGCGGGCGGCGTAGGCGGTGGAGAGGTCGCGGGCGAGCGGGGCCATGGACCAGCCGTCGCCGGCGATGTGGTGCAGCACCAGGACGAGGACGTGGTCGTCCTCCGTGAGCTCCAGCAGCTCGGCGCGGAACGGGATGTCGGCGGCGAGGTCGAAGCGGTGGGCGGCCGCGGCGGCGAGCCGGTCGTCCAGCTCGGCCTCCGGCACGACGGCCGTGAGCAGCGGGATCCCGGTGCGCGCGAGGATCTCCTGGTACGGCTCACCGGCCGTGGACGGGTAGCGGGTGCGCAGCGCCTCGTGCCGTCCGGCGAGGTCGTTCAGCGCGGCCCGCAGCGCGGGCCGGTCGAGCCGGCCGCGCAGCCGCAGCGCCAGCGGGATGCTGTACGCCGAACCGCCCTGCTCCCACTCGCCGAGGAACCAGAGGCGCTGCTGGGCGTAGGAGAGCGGCAGCGGCTCGGGCCGGACGGTGGCGGCGGTCAGGGCCGGGCGCCGGGCGCCGCCGTCCCGCAGGGCGGCCGAGACGCCGGCCACCGTGGGGTTGGCGAAGAGCGTGCGGATGCCGAGCTCGGCGCCCAGCACCGCGCGGATCCGGCTGGTCAGCCTGGTGGCCATCAGCGAATAGCCGCCCAGGGCGAAGAAGTTGTCGTGCACGCCGACCTCGGGCAGCTCCAGCGCCTCGGCGAACAGGGCGCACAGCACCTCCTCGACCGGGGTGCGCGGCCCGTTGCGGCGCGGGGCCTCGGCGACGGCCACGGGCTCCGGCCCGGCCGGGACGGCGGGCGCCCGCAGGTCCAGCCGGCCCTCCGCGTGCCAGCGGCCGAGGCGGCCGGTGCGGTACATCAGCGCGCCGGGGCCGCCGTACGGGTCCGCCACGTAGCGCTCGGCGGCGGTGTGCGGTGCGGCGGGAGCCTTGACGGCGAGGGTGCCGGAGGCGAGGTAGACGTCGCCGAGCACGCCCGCCGGGACCGGCCGCAGGTCCTCGTCCAGCACGTACGCGGTGCGTCCGGCGCCGTCGTCGACCGCCGCCAGCTCCTGCCAGAGCCCGGCCGGGACGGCGGTGCTCCACTCGGTGAGGATGCGGTCGTACTCCTCGGGGCCGAGCAGTTCGGCCCGGCCGACGGGGGCGTCCGGCTCGGCGGTGACGGCCTCCAGCAGCCGCAGGAAGCTCCGGCTCATCGCCTCGACGGTGGTGCGGTCGTACAGGTCGGTGGCGTACTCGAACTCGGCGCTGATGCCGGCCGGGACGCCCTCGTCGTCGTACGCCTCGGTGAGCCCGAGGGTCAGGTCGAACTTGGCGATCCGGTGGTCCAGCGGGTGCGGTTCGGCGGTGGCGCCGGCGAACTCGTAGACCCCGTCACCGGTGTTCTGGAGCAGGATCATGGTCTGGAAGAGGGGGTGGCGGGCGGTGGAGCGGGTGGGGTTGACGGCTTCGACGATGCGCTCGAAGGGCAGCTCCTGGTGGGCGTAGGCGTCGAGGCCGGTGGTGCGGACGCGGTCGAGGAGTTGGCGGAAGGTCGGGTCGCCGGAGAGGTCGGTGCGCAGGACGAGGGTGTTGACGAAGAAGCCGACCAGGTCGTCGAGGGCTTCGTCGGTGCGTCCGGCGATGGCGGTGCCGAGCGGGATGTCGGTGCCGGCGCCGAGGCGGGAGTAGAGGGTGGCGAGGGCGGCCTGGAGCACCATGAACAGGGTGGTGCCGGTCTCGCGGGCCAGCGTGGCCAGCCGGGCGTGCGAGTCCGCGGGGACGCTCACGGTGACGGCGTCGGCCCGGGTGCCGGCCACCTCGGGGCGGGGGCGGTCGAGCGGGAGCTCGAGTTCGTCGGGCAGATCGGCGAGTTGCTCGGTCCAGTAGGCGAGTTGGCGGTTGCCGAGGCTGTCGGGGTGGTGTTCGTCGCCGAGCAGGTCGCGTTGCCAGATGGTGTAGTCGGCGTACTGGACGGGCAGGGGTGCCCAGGTGGGGGCGGCGCCCTGGGTGCGGGCGGCGTAGGCGGTGGAGAGGTCGCGGGCGAGCGGGGCCATGGACCAGCCGTCGCCGGCGATGTGGTGCAGCACCAGCGCCAGGACGTGATCGTCCTTGCCGATCCTGAACAGCGTGGCACGCAGCGGGAGTTCGGTGACCAGGTCGAAGGAGTGCCGGGCCGCGTGGGCCAGGTGCCCGGCCAGCTCGACGCCCGGGCAGGACGCGATCCGCAGCGGGATCGAGACGTCCTCGGCGATCTGCTGGCGCGGCGTTCCGCCGTCCGCCGGGAACCGCGTCCGCAGGGCCTCGTGGCGGTGTGTCACGTCGTTCAGTGCTGCTTGGAGGGCGTGTTGGTCGATCGGTCCGTGCAGTCGCAGGGCGAGCGGGATGTTGTACGTCGCTCCGCCCTGTTCCCATTCCCGTAGGAACCAGAGGCGTTGCTGGGCGTACGACAACGGCAGCGGTTCGGGGCGGGTGGGTGCCGTGGTGAGGGTGGGTCGGGTGCCGGTGTGGGGGGTGAGTTTGGTGGCGAGGCCGGCGGGGGTGGGGGTGGCGAAGAG
>NZ_JBSFWR010000118.1:0-24499 GCF_053594915.1 Kitasatospora sp. NPDC002543
GCGGCGTTGGGGTGCGTGCATCGCAAGGCGGAGGAGGGAGCCACTGCGGTGGGGGCACCTCCCGGCCGGAGGCTGGGGGCCATTGGCGACCGACGACAACGCGGCGAGGTGCGTGCCCCAACGCCGCCCCGCAGACGCGAGTTTGACGACAGACCCTAGGCTTCGGGTGTGGCGATCAACGGCTTCGGGGTCACCGAGTTCCAGCTGGTGCTGCTGCGTCGGATGGCGGACTTCCGGCCCGGACCGGTCGAGGAGGCGGTGCGGCGGCTCGGTGCCACCCGGACCTCGATGCGGGAGGCCAACAAGCGCTGGCAGGCGATGGTCCGCGCGCCGGGGTTCCCGCGCGGCGGCGCCCGGTACGCCGCGGTGCTCGGCCCGGCCGGGGCGAGCGTGCCGCGCCGGATCGGCGACCTCGCCTGCGTCGCGCGGCAGTGGACGCTGCCGCTCTGGCCCGAACTGCGCTTCGAGGTCCTGCTCGGCCCGGCGGAGATCGGCGGGCCGGTGCTGAACGAGTGGCTGGTGCGGGCGGCGGACGCGCCGGCGCCCGTGCTGCGCACCCTGGCCGACCTCGCGCCGTGGGGCTGCGTGGTGGGCGACGTCGGCGCCGCGTTCCCGCCGGCCGTGCCGCGGGAGGGGAGCGCGCCGACCAGGTTCCGGCTGGACTTCACGGCCCCGGACGCCGACGGCCGGCCGCGCCGGTGCGAGGCCGACTTCACCTGGGGGCTGCTCCAGGAGGTCCGTCCGATCGACGGCCAGGGCATGGGTATGCCCGGCGATGCAAGGTGATATTCAGTGAATGCCTTAGATTTGCAGGCCAAATGAGGGGTGTGGCAATCTAATCGCAGACATAGAAGAGTTCTGGCATCGGAAAGTGAAGGATCATGTCGGACGGCGCCCGCGTCATCGTCGGAGTCAGCGGTTCACTGCACAGCCTGACCGCCCTGCACCGGGCGGCCGAGGAGGCCCGGGTCCGGGGGGCCGTCCTGGTGCCGGTGCTGGCCTGGACGCCGGTCGGCGGCGAGCGCAACTACCGCGCCCGGCCGTGCCCGCCGCTGCTGCGCGCCTGGCAGGAACTCGCCGAGGCGCGGATGGCGAGCGCGCTGGAGCAGGCCTTCGGCGGGCTGTCGATCGGCGTGCCGGTGCGGCCGCTGGTCGTGCGCGGAGAGGTCGCGACCGTGCTGACCGGGCTCGCCGACCGCCCGGGTGACCTGCTGGTGGTCAGCACCGGTGAGCAGCGCGGCCTGCGGGCCGGACTGCGCGGGCTGGCGCGCCGCTCCGTCGCCCGGCGCTGCGTGAACCGGGCCCGCTGCGGCGTGCTCGCCGTCCCGCCGTCCACCCTGCACGAGGACCTGCGCGCGCTGCACCGCGGCATCGACCTGCGGGAGCTCGCGGCGGCCTGACGAGTCGTCAACTGCGGTGCACGGTCAACCCGTCGACCACGGTCCGGGTGGGTAGCAGTTCGCGCAGGGCGTCCGTCGGGCAGCTCAGTGGATCGGTCGGCCACACCGTGAGGTCGGCGAACGCCCCTGGCCGAAGGCTGCCGCGCACGGCGCTCTCGCCGGTCAGCCGGGCCGCGTTCACGGTGTGCAGGGCGATCGCCTCGGCTCGGTCGATCGCGTGCTCCGGGCCGACCACCCCGGCCGTGGTGCCCCGGGTGGTCATGCCCCACACCGACGCCATCGCGCCGTACGGGCCGACCGGGAAGTCCGAGCCCCCGGTGATCAGCGCGCCCTCGTCCAGCCACTCGCGCAGCGGGAAGAGCGCGGCGGTGCGCTCCTCGCCCCAGGCCCGCTGCTGGGTGAGCGCGCCGTCGTGCAGCAGCGGGTGCTGGACCGTCACCGGGATGCCGAGGGCGATCGCCCGGGCCCGCTGTTCGGGGCGGGCCAGGCCGCCGTGCTCGACCACCAGCGCGCCGGGGGGCAGACCGGGGTGGCGCTCGACCACCTGCGCGAAGACCTCCAGCAGTACCCGCAGTCCGCGGTCGCCCCAGGCGTGCACGCCGACCCGCCGGCCCCGTCCGACCACCCGCTCCACCGCCGCGCGCAGCTCGGCCGGCTCCCAGAGCAGCCGGCCGTGGTAGCACGGCTGCCCCCGGTAGGGCTCCTCCACCGCGCCCGCCTCGAAGCCGCCGTCGATCCCGAACTTGACGCCCCAGAGCCTCACCCGGTCGTCGTCGCGGCCGGCGGCGGACCAGTCGTCCATCCGGTCCAGCAGGGCGTCCACCTGCTCCGGGGTGCGGGCGGCGAAACCGGAGACCAGCGCCCGCACCCGGACGGCCAGGGCGCCCGCGGCCCGGGCAGCGTCCAGCACGTCGAGGTCCTCGACCGGCACCAGGCAGTCGCGGACGGTGCCGATGCCGGTGGCGGCGAACCCGGTGGAGGCGGCGCGCAGGCCGTCGATCCGCTCCGCGAGGGTGGGGCGCGGCAGCACCCGCTCGACCAGCTCGACCGCCCGGTTGACCAGCCGGCCGGTGAGCCGCCCGTGCTCGTCGCGCTCGATCACGCCGCCGGGCGGCGCCTCGGTGGCCTCGGTGATCCCGGCCAGCCGCAGCGCGGCCGAGTTGAGCACCATGTTGTACGCGCCGCGGCGCACCAGCACCGGGTGCTCGGCGGTGGTCGCGTCCAACTCCCCGGTGGTGGGCATCCGTTGCTCGGCCAGCAGCACCTCCTGCCAGTTCACCGCGGTGTGGATCCACTCCCCGGCGGGGGTGCGGGCGGCGCGCTCGCGGATCAGTGCGAGGAACCCGGTGAGGTCGCGGGCCCGGTGCACCGGCACGCCGTGGACGCTGTGGCCGGCCAGGATCAGATGGGTGTGGGTGTCGTCGAAGGCGGGCAGCACGGTCGAGCCGGGGGCGTCCACCACCTCGGTGTCCGGGCCGATCAGGGCGTCCAGGCCGTCGGGTGCGGGGGAGAGGGCGGTGATCCGGCCGCCGGTGGCGGCGATCGCCCGGCGGGGCGGCTCGCCGGGCACCAGGGTGTGCACGGCGGCGGCGCGGATCAGCAGGTCGGCGGGGGCGGGGGCGGTCATCGCGACTCCAGGGGGCGGGACAGGCCGGTGACCTTCTCGACGTACCGGAGGCTGGGCGCGGAGAGCAGTCCGTGCAACTCGGTGAACACCGCGCGGGCCGGCACCGCGTTCCAGTCGGCGGGCAGCAGCTGTGCGGGCAGCCCCGGGTCCAGGTACGGCAGCCGGCGCCACCGGGTGAGCATCGGCACGTAGTCGCGGAACGCCTCGGCCGGGTCGACCGGGGACCGTTCGCGCAGTTCCTCGGCGGCCGGGCGCCAGGCGTCGGCGAAGGCCGCGTACTGCGCTCCGATCGCCGGGAGGTCCCACCAACTCGCCACCGCGGCACGGAGATCGGCGAACCCGGCGTACTCGGCGGAGAGGAACAGGTGGACGTAGGCGCTCAGCCCCAGCCGGTCCAGCAGCCGACGGGCGTCCGGCAGCAGCCGGGCGGGTGCCAGCCAGACCCCCGGGGCGGCGTTGCCGAAGCCGAGCCAGCTCAGCCGGGAGCGCAGCTGGTGGCGGTGGGCGCGGGCGGACTCCGGCACCGAGAAGACCGCCACCACCCAGCCGTCGAGGAGTTCGGCGGGCTCCAGGCTGTGGAAGATCCGCCGGTCGCCCTCCTCGAACACCGGCTCCATCGCCGGGGCGAGCCGGTAGCCCATGGCCGACCGCCGCTCCTGGAGCAGGGTGCCGGCCTTCTTCAGCCGGGACATCGCCGAGCGGACGGCCGGGCCGTCGACGTCCAGCTCGGCCAGCAGGGCGATCAGGTCGGCGATGGATATCCAGCCGCCGAGCCGGCGGACGAACTCGCCGTAGACGGTGTGGATCAGGGAGCTCGGCCGGGGCGTGCTCTCGGACATGTGCGGTCCCTCCTCCCCGGCGACTGGTGGCGATCATAACGACGGTGCGGGCCCTGGGACGTGCCTTGCCGATCTTTGCCGCTTCCGGCGATCGGACCGGAACGGCCGGAACGGTCTGCTACGCGTACGCGCCGGAGAGCAGGTGTCCCGCCCCCGGGGCGAAGGCGGGCAGGCCGAGGGCGCGCAGGAGCTGGTGGGCGGTGCAGACGGCGGCCGAGACCACCGGCCTGCCCAGCTGCTGCTCGGCCTCCTCGACCGCGGACAGCGAGGGCAGCTGCACGCAGGCCGAGAG
Organism: Kitasatospora sp. NPDC002543; assembly: GCF_053594915.1. Classification (NCBI taxonomy): domain Bacteria; kingdom Bacillati; phylum Actinomycetota; class Actinomycetes; order Kitasatosporales; family Streptomycetaceae; genus Kitasatospora; species Kitasatospora sp. NPDC002543. Next base: position 4,159 of record NZ_JBSFWR010000118.1, read on the forward strand.
CACCACCGCGTCCGCGTCGGCGTGGCGCAGGCCGCGGGCGATCGCGGGCAGCCGGGCCGGGTCGTGGGCGGCCACGTCCAGGTTGTCGGCGATCTCCAGGGCGGCGTGGTCGAGCACCTCGATGCCCTCGGCGGCGAGGTACTCGACCACCGTGCGGGCCAGCGGCCGCAGGTACGGGGTGACCATGGCGACCTTCGCGGCCCCGAGTTCGTGCAGTCCGGCGACCAGGGCGCCGGCGCTGGTGACCACGGGCGCGGGGGCGCCGTTCTGGATGGTGCGCAGGTGCAGCCGCCGTTCGGCCTCGCGGTGGTAGCCGGGGCCGGTGGCCATCACGGCGACCAGGCAGGCGTAGCCGATCACGTCCACCCGGGCGTCCGAGAGTTCGGCGGCGCAGCGGTCGGACTCGGCGTCCATGGCGCGCAGTTGCTCGGGGGTGACTCTGGTCATCCGCATCCGGCTGGAGTGGAAGGTGAACCGCTCGGGGGCGACCGCCTCACGGGCCCGCAGCAGGGCGGGCACCTCGGTCTCCATGGTCACGTTGGAACTCGGGACGATCTGGCCGATCCGGTAGGTGGTGGTCATCGGGTGGACGGTCCTTTCCGGCTCCGGGGCGGGGTGGCGGCGGGGCGGCGACGGCCGGGTCGAAGGCCGGGTCGACGATCGGAGCGTCGGGTGCCGACCGGCGCGGTCAGCGGGCGTCGACGACCGGGTTGGCGAGCGTGCCGATCCGCTCGATGGTGGCCTCGACCAGGTCACCGGGCCGGAGGAACTGCGGCGGCACCATCCCGGCGCCGACGCCCGAGGGGGAGCCGGTGGAGATGACGTCGCCCGGTTCCAGGGTGACGCCGGAGGAGATGTCGGCGATCAGCCGGGCGACGCCGAAGAGCATGTGGCGGGTGTTGGAGTCCTGCCGCAGCTCGCCGTTGACCTTCAGCGAGAGGTCGAGCCGCTGCGGGTCGGGGATCTCGTCGGCCGTCACCACGACCGGGCCGAAGGGGGCGTAGCTGTCCTGGCCCTTGGAGAAGAACCACTGGCCGGAGCGGCGCTGGTCGCGGGCGCTGATGTCGTTGACGATGCTGTAGCCGAACACGTGCAGCAGCGCGTCCTCCTCGGCGACCCGGAAGGCCGGTGCGCCGATCACCACGGCGAGTTCGCACTCCCAGTCGAGCTGCTTGGTGAGCTCGGCGTTGTGCAGGATGGGCCCGCCCGGGCCGGTCACGGCGGTGGATGGCTTGCCGAACAGCACCGGGCGGTCGGGCAGTTCGCGGTCGGTGTCCAGGGTGCGGTGCGATTCGGCCACGTGCTCCACGTAGTTGAGCCCGACGCCGATGATCTTTCCGGGGCGCAGCGGTGCGCACAGCGCGACCTCGGCGAGCGGCCTGGTGGCCGGGGAGCCGGTGAGCAGTGCGCGGGCGGTGGCCAGGGCCGGTTCCCCGGCGCGGATGAGGCCGAGGAGGTCGGAGGGGAGCCGGACTCCGGCGGCGGTGGCGAGGGCGGTCAGGTCGGCGACGCGGTCGCCGTCGAGCCGGGCGCCGAGGCGCGGGGCGTCGGCGGCGGCGTCGGGGCGCTCGGTGCCGTGGGCGGCGTCGTACGTGCCGTGGGCGGCGGCGGTGTCGGTGCGGAAGGTCAGCAGGTGCATGGTGGTCGGGCTCCTGGTCAGGCGGTGGTGGTGGGCTGCTGCCCGTCCGGGTGGGCCTCCTCGCGGTACAGGCCGAGCGAGCGCATCACCGGGAAGTCGTTGAAGGAGAACAGGCAGGCGTCCTCGCCCTGGTCGAGGTTCGTGTGTTCGTGCCAGGCCCAGGACGGGACGACGAAGACGTCCCCCTGCTGCCACTCGAAGCGCTGCCCGGCGATCACCGAGGCGCCCCGTCCCTTGGCCGCGGTGTACACCACCGAGCCGGTGTGCCGGTGGGCGCGGGTGGCCTGGCCCGGGCGCAGCAGCTGCAGGTGGGCGGACATGGTCGGCATCACCGGGCCGCCGGTGGCCGGGTTGGTGTACTCCATGATCACGCCGTCGTGGGGCGACCCCTCGGCGGCCCGGGAGAGCCGGCACAGCGCGTCGTAGCTGGGTTCCCAGGGCCAGCCGAACAGCGGGGAGTAGGGCCGCGACCACTTCTCGACGCCGTACGGCAGCAGGTTGCCGCCGTAGCTGAGCAGCGAGGAGTCGGTGACCGGCCCCGGCCGCTGGTAGAGCTCCGGGTGGACCTCGTAGAAGTTGGCGTCGAGGGTGTTGACGAGGGGGATGTCCAGGCCGTCCTGCCAGATCACCGGGGCGTCGTCGGCCTCGTTGCCGTGCTCGTGCCAGGTGCTGTTCGGGGTGATAGCGAAGTCCCGCGGGCCGACCTTGAGCTTCTGGCCGTCCACGACGGTCCAGGCGCCGGTGCCCTCGTGGACGAAGCGCAGCGCGGAGGCCTGGTGGCGGTGGGCGGTCATCGCCTCGCCGGGGCCCATGATCTGCAGTCCGGTGTACAACAGGCCGACGGCGGCGCTCAGTTCGCGGCGGCCGGGATTCACCAGCATCACCACGCGGCGCCCGGCGTCGTCGGCCTTGACCAGCGGCAGCGCCTTGCGCACCAGGGGGCGGAGGTCGGCGTAGCGCCAGAGCACCGGGACGGACCTGGGCTGTGGGTACCAGGGTTCGATCTCGTTGGCGACCGTCCACAGGGCGCCGGCCTGGTGCTCGGCCAACTCACGGTAGTAGGCGCGTAGTTCGGGGCTGTCGGTGACCCTGGCCCGGCCGATCCGGTCGTCGTCGTGGTCGTCGCCGCGCCGGTCGTCCCGGGCGGGGGTGGGGTTGACGGTGGTCATGCCTCCTCCTCGGGGAGGGTCAGCGGCCGCAGCGGACGGTCGTCCACCCGCAGCCGGAAGACGTCGAAGCGGTTGTAGTGGCCGACGATGTCGTGCATCTGCTTGGGTTGGACGCAGCGGCCGAGGTCGATCTCGGCGTACACGATGCCCTCGTCGTCCACCAGCGGTTCGGTGACGGCGCGGCCGTCCGGGCCGAAGACCCCGGACAGGGCGCTGTGCGGGCGGGCGAGTTGTTTGCGGACCCGCGGGTCGTCGCCGGCGATCAGCTCCACGATCTCGGGCGAGACGGTGGAGCAGGAGACCACGGCGAACACCTTGCCCTCGAAGCAGTGCGCGGCCGTGCGCAGCGCGATCGAGTCCGCCATGTCGTAGTCCTCGGGGCCCACCGGCAGCGCGATGTAGCAGGCGGCGTGGACGAGTTCGCCCCGGGCCAGCAGGGTGAAGCGGGCCAGCGGGTTGGTGTTCTCGCCGCAGGCCAGCGCGCCGAGCGGGCCGACGGCGGTCGGGTGCACCCGGAGGGTGCTGCCGTCGCCCTGCCCCCAGGTCAGCTTCTCGGCCCAGGTCGGCATCAACTTGCGGTGAGCGTTGAGCAGTTCGCCGTCGGCGTCGATCACCAGCAGGGTGTTGTAGAGCAGCCCGACGCCGGGCCCGCCGCGTTCGTTGACCCCGATCACCAGCACCACGCCGGCCTGCCGGGCGGCGGACCGCAGGGTGTCGACGTACGGCCCGGGGACGTCCACGGCGGCCCGGTGGAGGCGCTCGAACCAGGGCGAGCCCTGCACCGGGTTCATCGTCCAGTTCCAGTACGGGTAACCGGGCACGAAGACCTCGGGGAAGACCACCAGTTCGGCGCCGTGCCCGGCCGCCTCGTGGATCAGTGCGACGGCCTTGTCGACGGTGGCGGCCGGGTCGAGGTAGACCGGGGAGGCCTGGACGGCGGCGGCGGTGAAACGGGGCAGCGGGGGCATGGTTGCTCGTCACTCCTCGGAGGTGGCGGAGGGGAGGGGCGGTGACCAGCGGCGGTGGACGGGCGCGGGCGGTTCGCGCAGCAGGTGCAGGCGCGGGGCGACCCGGTCGGCGTTCGGGCCCGGCGGCCTGCGGCTGCCCGCCCGCCAGGGCCCGGGCCAGCGGGCGCCCGGCCCGGTGTGGCCGCGCTCGGCGGCGGCGTGCAGCGTCCAGAGCGGGTCGTACAGCTGGGCGCGGCCGACCGCGACCAGGTCGGCCCGTCCGGCGAGCAGGACGGAGTCGGCGTCGTCGAAGCCGGAGATCGCCCCGACCGCGATGGTCGGCACGCCGGTGGCGGTGCGGATCAGCTCGGCGAAGGGCGTCTGGTAGCCGCGCCCGTACGGTGGCTGCTGGTGCGCCACCACCTCGCCGGTGGAGACGTCCAGCGCGTCCGCCCCGGCCCCGGCGAGCGCCCGGCAGATCGCCACGGCCTCCTGCTCGGTGGTGCCGCCGGGCGCCCAGTCGCTCGCCGAGATCCGCACCAGCAGCGGCCGGCCGGCCGGCCAGACGGCCCGCACCGCGCACAGCACCTCCAGGGGCAGCCGCAGCCGGTGCGCGAGCGGGCCGCCGTAGCGGTCGGTGCGCCGGTTGGTGAGCGGGGAGAGGAAGGAGGAGAGCAGGTGGCCGTGGCCGAACTGGAGCTCCAGGACGTCGAAGCCGGCCCGGGCGGCCCGCTCCGCGGCTGCCGCGAAGTCCGCTGTCACGGCGGCGAGTCGGACGTCGTCCGCCTCGTGCGGCACCGGGCTGTCGGCGTCCCAGGGGAGGGCCGAGGGGGCGATCAGCGGCCAGCCGTCGGCGAGCGGGCGGCCGATGCCGTCCGGCCCGGGTGCGGTGGTCGAGCCCCGACGGCCGGCGTGGGTCAGCTGGATGCCGAGCGGGGTGTCGCTCACCGCCCGGACGTCGTCCACGAGTCGGCGCCAGGCGGCCTCCTGGTGGTCGGTCCACAGGCCCGGGCACCGGTCGGTGGCCCGGCCCTCGGGGTCGACCGCCGTCATCCCGGCGATCACCAGCCCGGCGCCGCCGAGGGCGTGCCCGGTGAGCTGGGCGCGGTCGAAACCGCTGGGCAGCGCGTCGGGGGAGGTGAAGGTGGCCAGCGGGGGCACCACGACGCGGTTGCGCAGCTCCAGCGCGCCCAGCTTCAGCGGCCGGAACATCGGCGGCACCCCGGGCGAGCCGCCGAAGGCGGTGTCCACCGCGTCCACGAAGCCGGGGTCGCGGGCCCGCAGGTTGCCGTAGGTGACGCGCCGGCTGCGGGTGAGCAGGTTGAAGGCGAACTGGTCGGCGCCCTGTCCGGTGCGCCGCCCGATGGTCTCGAACCACTCCAGACTGGCCTGCGCGGCGCGCTGGGTGGACTCCACCACCGGGCGCCGCTCGGCCTCGAAGGCGGCCAGCGCCTCGTCCAGGGTGGGTTGTTCGCCCAGCGCCGCGGCCAGGGCGAGGGCGTCCTCCAGGGCGAGTTTGGTGCCCGAGCCGATCGAGAAGTGCGCGGTGTGCGCGGCGTCGCCGAGCAGAACCACGTTGCGGTGGCGCCAGCTCGCGTTGCGCACCGTGGTGAAGCGGATCCAACGGGAGGCGTTGGGGATCAGCCGGTGGCCGTCCAGGTGTCCGGCGAACAGCTCCGCGCAGCGCCGCACGCTCGCCAGGTCGCTCTCGCCGCGCGCGAACTCCCGTGCCGCCAGGGCCGCGAAGCCGGCGCGTCGCCAGGCGTCCGCGGCCGCCTCGACGATGAAGGTCGAGCGGGACGCGCTGTACGGGTAGGCGTGCACCTGGAGGACACCGAAGTCGAACCGCTCGACGATGAAGGTGAAGGCCTCGAAGACCTTGTCGGTGGCGAGCCACATGTAGCGGCAGTGGCGCTCGTCCAGGTCGGGGCGGAAGCTCTCCGGGTGGGCGGCCCGGGTGCCGGAACGGATGCCGTCGGCGGCCACCACCAGGTCGTACTCGGCGGCCAGCTGGTCGACGGGCGGGGCCGGGGTGCGGTAGCGCACGTCCACCGCCAGCTCGGCGCAGCGCTGTTGCAGGACGGCCCGAAGCCGGTTGCGGTCCAGGGCGGCGAAGCCGTGGCCGCCGCTGGTGCGGACCTCGCCCGCGTAGCGGACGTCGATGTCGCTCCAGCGGGCGAACTCGGCGCTGATCGCGGCGAAGACGCGCGGGTCGGCCCGGGCGATGCCGTCCAGGGTCTCGTCGGAGAAGACCACGCCGAAGCCGAACTCGGCCTCCCGGGCGTCCCGTTCGAAGACGGTGAGCTCCCGGCAGGGCGCCAGCTGCTTGGCCAGGGCGGCGAAGTAGAGACCGCCGGGGCCGGCGCCGACCACCGCGATCCGGGCCCGGTCCGGCGCCGCGCCCACGCGGTCGGCCCCGGGGGTCATCCGATCACCTCGGGCCGCTGGGGCCCCGCCTCCGCCAGCGTGCGGCGGACCCGCGCGGGCCAGGGCTCGGCGCCCCCGTCGTGCGGCGCCGCGTGCACCACCGACATCCGCCCGCACGCGGCGAGCCCGTGCGGGCCGTGCACCTCGAAGGCGTAGTGCAGCGAGGAGCCGCCGACCCGCACCACCCGCAGCTCGGTGCGGACCAGGTCGCCGAACCAGAGCCGCTCGCGGTAGTCGGCCTCGAAGTGCACCCGGGGGATCCGTCCGAACAGCTCGGCCAGCCCGAGCCGGCGCAGCAGGGCGGCCTCGGCCGCCTCGGCCCAGCGCTGCACGGCGGAGAAGTGGTAGTGCCCGGCGGCGTCGGTGTCCGACCACTCCACCCGGCGCTCGACGGTGACGCTGGCCGGGGTCAGCGCGGCCCGTCGGCGCAGCTCGGAGCGGAGCAGTTTGCCGGTCGCGGTGCGCGGCAGCTCGGGCACGAACTCGACCGCCCGCGGGTACTTGTACGGCGCGATGGTGCGCTTGACGTGCTCCTGGAGCTCGCGTTCCGTCTCCGGCCCGGCCGGTGCGCCGGCGCGCAGCACCACGTACGCCTTGACCACCGTGCCGCGCCGCTCGTCCGGTGCGCCGACCACCGCGCAGTCGGCGACGTCGGGGTGGGCGGCGAGCGCCTGTTCCACCTCGGGCCCGGCGATGTTGTAGCCGGCCGAGACGATCATGTCGTCGTTGCGCGCCCGGAACCAGAAGTAGCCGTCGCGATCCCGGACGTAGGTGTCGCCGGTGAGGTTCCAGCCGTCGCGCACGTAGTCCAGCTGGCGCTCGTCGTCCAGGTAGCGGCAGCCGGTCGGGCCCTTGACGGCGAGCATCCCGGGTTCACCGTCCGACACCGGGCGGCCCTGCCCGTCCAGGACCGCGGCCCGGAATCCGGGGACGGGCCGGCCGGTGGAGCCGGGGCGGATGTCCTGCCCGGCGGCCGAGACGAACACGTGCAGCAGCTCGGTGGCACCGATGCCGTCGATCAGCCGCCGGCCGGTGGCCGCGTGGAAGGCCTGCCAGACGGCGGCGGGCAGCGGCTCGCCCGCCGAGACGCAGCGCCGCACCCCGGCCAGCCGGTCGGCCAGTCCGGCGGCCAGGATCGCCCGGTAGGCGGTCGGTGCGGTGAACAGCACGCTCACCCGGTGGCGGTGCACCTGGTCGGCGAGCTGCTCGGGGGCGGCCTGTTCCAGCAGCAGGCTGGCGGCGCCCGCCCGCAGCGGGAAGACCAGCAGGCCGCCGAGGCCGAAGGTGAAGCCGAGCGGCGGGGTCCCGGTGAAGAGGTCCTCGGGCGTGGGGTCGAGCAGGTGGCGGGAGAAGGTGTCGGCGATGGCGAGCACGTCGCGGTGGAAGTGCAGGGTGGCCTTGGGGCGGCCGGTGGTGCCCGAGGTGAAGGCGATCAGTGCGACGTCGTCGGCGGCGGTCGGCACGGCGGGGAAGCCGGTGGGCTTGGCGGCGCAGCGGGCGGTGAGGTCCTCGGGGCCGGGGCCGCCGTAGCCGAGGACGCGCAGGCCCGGGGTCCGGGCCCGGTGCAGCTCGTCCAGGAAGCGGTGGTCGCACAGGGCGAGGACGGGGCGGGCGATGCCGTGCAGCTCGGTCAGCTCGGCGGCGCGCAGCAGCGGCATGGTGGTGACGGCCACCGCGCCGGCCTTCAGTACGCCGAGCCAACAGGCCGCCAGCCAAGGGGTGTTGGGGCCCCGCAGCAGGACCCGGTTGCCGGTGACGAGGCCGAGGTCCTCGGTCAGCAGCCGGGCGATCCGGTCGGCGTGGTCGCGCAGTTCGCCGTAGGACCAGCGCTCGGTGGGGGTGAGCAGGCAGCGACGGTCCGGGCCGAGGCGTTCGATGGTGTCGTCGAGCAGTGCGGCGGCGCAGTTCAGTCGGTCGGGGTAGGCCAACTCCGGTAGGTCGAATAGGAGTTCGGGCCACTGCTCGAAGGGTGGGAGGTGGTCTCGGCAGAACGTGTCCACGTGCGCCGAGGGGGAGAGCTCCATGGGCGGCACCTCGTCGTGCGAGCGGGAGTGAGGCCAGTATGGCGCGTCGGTGACGCCAGTCAAGAGAGCGATACATGCATTCGGGCGACGGCCGGGGGCGCTCGCCGTGCGCGCCCGGCGGATGGGGCCGGACCCACGACGGGGTGGGTCCAGCCACACTCCTGGGCCGACCGGCGCCTCGACCGGCTCGGCGGGGTGCAGAGTGGGGGTGTCGAACGGCGAGCGAGAGGCGGGGTCATGGGACGGCCGGATTCATGGGTCGGGCGTGCGGGAGCGGGGTTCGGGCGGGCGTGCGCGGTGGCGGCCGTCACCCTGTCGATCCCCGCCGTGTGGGCCGCCGCCGTGGCTCTGGGCATCCACTGGGGCCCGGCCAACCCCTGGTCGTGGCTGTTGCCGGTGGTGCTGGTGGTCGCGGGCACGCTCGCCCTGAGCCGTCCGGTCTGCCGGGCGGTCCGCTTCCTGGTCGAGCGGTGGACCGGCACCGCCGTCCCGGCGGGCTACCGGACGGCCGGGCCGGTCACCCGGATGTCCACCGGCTACTGGTGGAACGGCTACGGGTACGAGCGCAGCCGCCGGGACGCCGTGATGGACCAGTCCTGGCGGATCCGGTGGAGCGACCCGGCCACCCGGCGCGACCTGCGGTTCACCGGGATCGCCCCGATCGCGGCGGGCCTGCCCGCCGCGCTCCCGCCGGCCGCGGCGGTGGCGTCCGTGCTCGGGCTGCTCCGGCCGGAGCCGGCGGCCCGCGCGGCCGGGGTGCTCGCCGCGGTGGCGGCCGTCGCCGCCGCTCCGTACGCCTGGCGGCTGCTGGAGCCGGTGGCGGTCCGCTTCCTCGGTCCGTCCACCGCGATGCGGATGGCCGCCAGGGTCGACGAACTGACCGTGCAGCGAGCTGATGTGACGATCGGTCAGGCCGCCGAGATCCGCCGGATCGAGCGTGACCTGCACGACGGGGCACAGGCGGGCCTGGTCGCGCTCGGGCTCTCGCTGGCGACCGCCGAGAAGCTGATGGAGAGCGATCCCGAGCGGGCCAGGGCGCTGATGCGGGCCGCGCGGGCCGGGGCGGCGAGCTCGCTGGCCGAACTGCGCGACCTGGTCCGGGGCATCAACCCGCCGCTGCTGAGCGAACGCGGGCTGGTGGACGCGGTCCGCGCGCTCGCCCTGAACAGCCCGCTGGACGTGACCGTCACCGCCGACGGGCCGTTCCGGCTGGAGCCGCCGATCGAGTCCGCGGTCTACTTCGGGATCGCCGAACTGCTCACCAACGCGACCAAGCACGCCCGGGCGTCGGAGGTGCGGATCACCCTCGGGCACAGTGCGACCGGTGTGGTGGTGGAGGTCCTGGACGACGGCCGAGGCGGGGCGGAGGGGGGTGCGGTGACGGGGCGTGCGGTCCCGGGCGGCGCGGGGGAGAGAGCTACAGGGACGGGCAGAGCGGGGGCGGGAGGCACGGGGACGGGCAGAGCGGGGGCGGGAGGCGCGGGCGGCCTGGCCGGACTGCGCCGCCGCCTCGCGGTGTTCGACGGAACCCTGGAACTCGACAGTCCGGCGGGCGGCCCGACCCGTGCGACCATGGTGGTGCCATGCGAATCGTTGTAGCCGAGGACCTCTACCTGCTGCGGGACGGTCTGGTCCACCTGATCGAGGCCTACGGGCACCAGGTGGTCGCGACCGCCGCCACCGGCCCCGAGACCCTGGACGCCCTGCTGACCGCACGCCCGGACGTGGCCGTCATCGACGTCCGGATGCCGCCGACCCAGTCCGACGAGGGGCTCCAGGCGGCCCTGGCGGCCCGTCGGCAGGTGCCCGGGCTGCCGGTGCTGATCCTCTCCCAGCACGTGGAGCGGCTGTACGCCCGCGAGCTGCTGGCCGACGGCGCCGGCGGCATCGGCTACTTCCTCAAGGAGAGCGTGTTCGACGGCGAGCAGTTCATCGACGCCCTGGAGCGGGTCGCCGCGGGCGGCACGGCCCTGGACCCGGCCGTGATCGGCGCGCTGGTGTCCTCCGCCCCCTCCGACCGGCGGCTCGACCGGCTCACCGGGCGGGAACTGGAGGTGCTCGGCCTGATGGCGGAGGGGCTGTCCAACCAGGCCATCGCGCAACGGCTGTTCCTCAGCGACAGCGCGATCGGCAAGTACACCACCTCGATGTTCGGCAAGCTCGGGCTGACCGACGACGAGAACGGCAACCGGCGGGTGCAGGCCGTCCTGGCCTACCTCGACCGGGCCTGACCGTCGGAGGGCCCGGCCGCCCGGCCGCCCGGCGGCCCGGCCGTCAGGGCGTCGGGCCGTCACGGAGCGGGCCGTCAGGGCGTCGGGTCGGTGCCGGCGGCGTCCGGGGTGCTGTCGCCCTGGGCCTGCCGGGCGTGCTCGGCGAGCAGCCGGACGAGGCCGGGGAGCGGGTCGTCGGCGACCACCGCGCCGCGGTCGTCGTCACGCACCAGCAGCAGCACGGCGCCGACCCGGACCAGCGTCACCGCCGACGACCCCCGTACCCGGGCGGCGCTCCGGTCGCCGATCCCGGCGAGGGGCGCCGCCGTCGGATCCTCTCCGGGGGTGCGGTCGAGCGCGGTGGCGAAGGCCTGCGCGGCCGTTCCCGGGGAGTCGAAGGCGACCGCGTCGACCGTCACGTGCCGACTGTCGGCGGCCGCGAACGTCACGGTGGCATGGGCGAGTTGACGGTCGCAGGAGTTCGGGAGCAGACACGGCAGCGAGCCGCCCCGGCCCGTCCCCGACTCGGGCCCGCTCGCCACCTGCCAGCCGGCCGGAACCGACCGGGCCTCCGGCAGCACACCCCGCAGCAGCGCGGGGTCGCGCAGGACCGGAGCGGCGTGCGCCAGATCGGGCCCGCCCGGCTTCAGCAGCGGGCGCGAGCCCAGGTGGACGCCGAGCGCGACCAGGACGGCGATCAGGACCAGGGCGAGCGCCACCACGATCCCGGTGCCGCTCCTCCGGGCGGCCAGCGCTCGGGCCCGGGCGACCGCCGCGGGGCCGGTCCGCAGCTGGACGGTGGCCGGGCCCTTCGGCGGTGGCGCGGACGGCGGGCCGAGCCGCAGCTGCACGGTGCCGGGCTCGCCGCGCAGCTGGACGGTCGGCGGATCGCCGGGCTTCCCGAGCCCGGTGGTGGCCAGGTACCGCGCGAACGCCGGGTCCGCGGCCAGCAGGTGCGCGACCGCGGCGGTGAGCAGTGCCCGCGCCTGCGCGTCCCCCGGCCCCGACTCCGCCGCCGCGAGCGCCCGGGCCCCATCCGGCACCATCCGCAACCGCGCCCGTACAACGTCCGCCACCGCCTGGTGCGGCCCGTCGCCCAGCAGTGCCGCCGTCACCGCCTCCGGTGCGGGCCCCCGGCCGTCCCCCATGGCAACTCCCCTTGCCGCACGAGTGGTTGCCCCCATGATCCCGGACCGCGGGGCACTTCGTACCCATGCCGAACGGAACGGAGACGCAATCGCGACCGCTTCCGGACACCGGCCGCCGCCGAGGCCGGGTTCCGCCCCCGGGCGGTCACCCGCCGGTCACCCTGCGGTCATCGGGAAGCCATCGGGCGGTCATCCGGCCGTCCGTGACGGGGACGCCAGGGTCGGGCCGGCTGCCCGGCGGTGACGGCATCCGGACATCGTGCCCGCCGCCGGCCGGACCCGCCGACGATGTGCGGGCCCGGCGGAGTGCGGCCGCCGAGGCGGTGGCCGACGGGTGCGTTTCGGCCGGCCCCTGTCCCCGGCCCCGGCCCCTGTCCCCGACGGCCCGGTCCGACGCGTCCGGCCCGGCCCTTCCGCGTGGCCGGTCAGCGCAGGTCGAAGACCAGGCGGGCGGAGACCTTGCCGCTCAGCACCTCCTCGAAGCAGGCGTTCACGTCTTCCAGCCGCCGGGTCTCGCGGATCACCCGGGTGCGGCCGAGGGCGTGCAGCCGGAACACCTCGGCGAGGTCCTCGCGGGTGCCGACGATCGAGCCGACGACCTTGGTGCCGTTCAACACCGTCTCGAAGACCGGCAGTTCGAGTTTGCCGCCGGCCGGGAGTGCGACCAGAACGAGGGTGCCGCCGCGCCGAAGCGCGCCGTAGGCGGCCTGGAAGGAGGCGTTGCTGACGGCGAGGGCGATCGCGGCGTGGGCACCGCCGAGGGCCTGGACCTCGGCGGCGACGTCCTGGGTGCGGGCGTCGAGGACGTGGTCGGCGCCGAGTTCGCGGGCCAGTGCGAGCTTGTCGTCGGTGACGTCGACGGCGATGGTCTCGGCGCCGAAGATCCGGGCGTACTGGAGGGCCAGGTGGCCGAGCCCGCCGATGCCGGAGACCAGCACCCGGGTGCCGGGGCCGGCGTCGGAGACCTTGAGCGCCTTGTAGGTGGTGACGCCCGCGCAGGACAGCGGTGCGGCGTCCAGCGGGTCGATGCCGTCCGGGACGGGGACGACGTAGTCGCCGTGCGCGAGCGCGTACTCGGCGTACGCGCCGTCCACCGAGTAGCCGCTGTTGTGCTGCTGGAGGCAGAGCGTCTCCCAGCCGGTGACGCACTGGTCGCAGCGCCCGCAGGCGTCCGCGAGCCAGGGGATGGCGACCCGCTCGCCCACCCGGACGTGCCGGACCCGGTCGCCGGCCGCCTCGACCACGCCGACGCCCTCGTGCCCGGGGACGAACGGCGGGCTGGGCTTGACCGGCCAGTCGCCGTGGGCGGCGTGGATGTCGGTGTGGCAGAGGCCGGAGGCCTCGATCCGGACCCGGACCTGGTGCGCGGCCGGCTCGGGTACCGGATGCTCCTCGACGGTCAGCGGTGCGGTGAACTCGCGGACGACGGCGGCCTTCATGCGCTGCTCCTCGGTCGTGCGGGCGTGCGGGCGTGCGGACGTGTGTTGCCGGCGGGCTGCGGAGGGGACGCAGCCCGCCAACAGCTTCACCCGATGGGGTGAGTTCCGCAGCCGTGGCTAGGCCGAAAGAGTGATCATCTGTGGAGGGTCGGTGCAGGACGACCGGTACAGGACGACCAGTGCATGAGGACCGGTGCGGGAGGACCGGTACCGGAGGGCGGGCGAACCGACGAACCGCCCGCCCGTTCAGCCCACCGGCATGGACATGTACACCGCCCGCCGTCCGTAGCAGGCGGGCACCGGCACCTCCCGGTGCGCCCGGTAGCCGAGCAGCCGCAGCAGGATGTCCGTCCCGCGCACCGCGACCATCGAGATCCGCTCGTACCCCTGCTCGCTCGCCTGCTCCCGGAAGTGCCGGATGAAGCCCAGCGCGACGTCGCGGCCGCGCAGCTCCTCGGCGATCACCAGGTCGTGGACGTGCAGGTTGGTCGAGCGGAAGGCCTGTTCCTCCGGGCGGCTGAGGTCCGGGCAGCTCAGCGGCGGGTACGGCAGGCTCAGGAGGTAGCCGCACACCGCGCCGTGCCGCTCCAGGACGAAGCAGGTGTCGGGCGAGCTGCGGGCCCGCGACTGGAGCGCCTCCCGGCCCTCGGACAGGCCGTCGGCCGCGTAGGCGTCGTGCTCCAGCGCGACCACGGCGTCCCAGTCGTCGTCGGTCAGCAGCCGGATCCGGAGGTCCTCGCTCACCAGGCCGGAACCTCCGAGGCGGTGCCGAGGCCCTCGGCGCGGGAGGCGGCCACCAGCGCCGCCCAGGCCTCCACCAGCACCGCCCAGCGCTCGGCGTCCTCCCGCGCCTCGTCCAGCAGCTGTTGGCGCCGCCCGGCCACCACGTCGGCGAGCTCGGCGTACTTGCCGCCCAGCTTGCGGTAGGAGCTGTCCAGCACGTCCAGGCAGTGCTCGTTCCCGGCCCGGTCCCAGTCGACGCTGCCCCGGACCAGGCCGAGGATCGGCTCGACCCGCAACCCGTGCCGCTCGTCCAGCAGGTCGCGGCCGAGGTCGATCATCCCGCCGTAGACCGGGTACAGGTAGAGCATCGAGAGCAGGAACTTGACGAACCGCAGCTGGTAGTCGACGAAGCCGGCGCCGGTGCGGCGCTCGGGCGTGTAGTAGTTGACGATGTGGCGGTTGTGGACGACGCCGGGCAACCGGGAGTGGACCAGGGCGTGCAGCAGGGCGTAGTCGCTGCCGATGGTCTCGATCGAGGGCAGCAGTGGCAGCACCTCGTAGGCCCGGTGGTCCAGGGCGATGTTGCACATGTAGACGTCCCAGATGTCGGGCACGCCGAGGACGGACTCGTCGGTGCCGAACGGCTCGGCGCCGGCGCCCTTGAAGGAGACCTCCACCATGGCGTCCCGGTCCTCGTCCGGCCACACCGGCGGGGTCCACAGGCGCACGATCTCGTGGTAGACGGCCGGGTCCAGCTCGTGGATCTCGCTGATGTCCACGTTGAGTTCGCCGATGAAGGAGCCGCTGACCAGCATCACCGGCTTGTCCGCGTCGGCCGGGTCGAGCTCGGAGCGGGACACGCCGGCCGCCGCCTCGCCGGCCGGGCGGCCGATCGAGAGCAGCTCGTGGTGGATCGGGAAGACCTTCCGCCCGTCGACGACCTGGAAGTCGGCGTCGTCGTTGCGCAGGTGCGTCGAGGTGCAGCCCAGGGCGGCCGCGCCGAGGAAGAGCCGGTTGACGCAGGAGCCGTACGCGACGGCCCGCGGGAGCATCAGGTCGAGCAGCAGTTCGGGGTCGGCGGCGCCGGAGCGCTCGGCCACCCGGCGCAGGAACTCCCGCTGCCGCGCCTCGCCGAGGTGGTGGACGACCACGCCGGGGGCGGGCTCCAGCGCGGCCACGGCGCCCGCGTTCTTCGCGAACGCGTCGGCGTCGGTGGTGTCGAGGACGAGCAGGTGCACCTCGACCCCGAAGGTCGCGACGGCGTAGGCCGCCTCTTCGGCGAGGTCCGCGATGGTCTCGGGGCAGGGCCGCATGGTGGGCAGGGCGAGGCAGACTCTTTGCATGGTGCGGGTTACTCCATCGGATCGTCAGATTTGGTTCCACGACGGCCAGTTGATCGCGTTCGACAGCTCCGGGCGCGGGCCGGCGCCGGTCCGCCGCACCACCGTGGACTAGACCACTTTTGATGTCAACGATTGACAGCGGGGGCCCCGTGGGGTGGAATGCGCCCCCTCCCCCGCCCGATCGGCCGCCCCCGCACGGGCGCCCGGTTCGCACGCGGGGTCGAATGCCCCCCGTGTAGTCGAACGGCCGCGCGGGCCAAGGGGGTTCATCGCCGCGCATTTGCGCCTCGGGGTCAATCCACGAGCCGTACCTGCCGATACCGGAGGTGATGCCCTCACACCGTTCGGAGGAGCCAGAAATGCCCGAACTGTGGCTGCCCGGTGCCGAGATCCACGACCTCGGCGACCACGCACCGACCGACCAGCAGTACCCGCCGAAGGCCATCGCCCACATCACCTGGGACCGCAACGCGACCGCCGCCGCCCCGCAGGACTGGTGCTCCTACGAGGACCTGGTCGGCTACTTCACCGGCAGCGGCTCCGGTGCCGCGCCGCACCTGGTCTGGGACCCGTTCAGCGGCCGGACGGCCCAGCTGTTCCCGGCCGACTCCCGCTCGAAGAGCCTGCTCAGCCCCGCCCAGAGCCCGACCCGGACCAACCGGGCCGGGCGGGTGGTGATCCAGATCGAGGCGGTCTTCTTCCCCTACTGCCGCTACCAGGGCGGCGTCTACCCGCGGCTCGTCGACACCCCCTGCGCCGGCTGGGACCGGATCCACGCCTGGATCTCCTCCTGGGGCGTGCCGGACATCTGGCCGATGGGCCGGCCGACCGACTTCTCCGGCAACCGCGACGAGCGGATCTGGGAGGCCGCCGGCGGCTGGTACGCGCACGCCCACGTGCCGTACAACGACCACACCGACCCCGGATCCTGGCCGGACCTCCTGATCGGGCCCGGTTCACCGAACATCCCGCCCCCGCAGCAGTCCGAGCCCGCCCGCTACCAGGTCAGCATCAACGGCCTGCCGTACGGGTACGGCGCCCAGGGCTACCAGGTGACGGTGGTCGGCCGGGCGCTGGTCTCGCACGGCTTCGGCGACCACTACCAGTCCGGCCCCGGCCCGAACTGGACGGACGCGGACACCGAGAACTACGCGGACTACCAGGGGAGCCTGGGCTACTCCGGGCAGGCGGCGGACGGGATCCCCGGCGAGAGCTCGCTGCGGCGCCTGCTCGGCTACCTGCCCGCGCAGCGGACGGTCTCGGTGTCCCACCTGCTCGCGGCCGCCGGGACGGACCCGGGCGCCGCCCAGGGGCACCTGACGTACCCGGCCGAGGTGGCGATCGTGGAGCAGGCGCTCGTCGACGAGGGGCTGCTCGACCAGCGGTGGGTGGACGGCTCGTTCGGGACCCGCACGGTCTCCGCGTACGCGGCCTGGCAGCGGCGCTGCGGGTACGAGGGAGGAGCGGCGGACGGGATCCCCGGCCAGGCCTCCTTGCACCAGCTGGGCGCGGCCCACGGCTTCGCGGTGACCGACTGAGGCGGGCCGCCGCCGGGGAGGCCCGGCGGGCGGCGCTCCCGGGGGTGCCGCCCGCGGTGCCGCTTCCGGGGGTGCTTACCGTCGTGCTACTCCCGGGGGAGGCGCGGCCCGACGATTGCCGGGAGAGCGTACTCGCCCGGGAGTAGCCGAAGTTACTTCCACCGTCAGATGCCGGATGAGGCGCGGACGGGAGAGCCTGGGGACGTCCTCGTGACCCGGACTCGAAGGAGGTCCCCTTGCGCTCGCCCACCGGCGCCGTCGCGGCGTCCGAACCGATGCCACGGCGCGTGGCGGCACCGGCGTCCGCCGGCCGCCGCCTGCCTCCGGCGGTCCGCAAACCGCTGGTCGTCCTGCACGTCGTCGCCTCGGTGAGCTGGCTGGCCCTGATGCTCTGCCTGCTCACCCTGGCGGTGGCGGCGTTGACGACCACGGACGCCGACCGGCTGCGCACCGCCTACCGGGCGATGGGTCTGCTCGGAGACGCGCTGATCCTGCCGCTGAGCCTGCTCACCCTCCTCAGCGGGGTGGTGCTCGGGCTCGGCACCTCCTGGGGGCTGTTCCGGTACTACTGGGTGAGCGCCAAGTTCTGGCTGACGCTCGGGGCGATGACGGCCTCGCTGCTCGCCCTCACCGACCGGCTGCACGACGCGGTGCGGGTGGCGGACGCGCACCCGACCGGCCCGATCACGGCGGCGGACCTCGGCTTCGTCCGCTACAACACGGTGATCGTGCCGGCGGTGGCGCTGACGCTCTACCTGCTCAACGTGATCCTCTCCGTGTACAAGCCCTGGGGCCGCCGCCCGGCCAGGGCCTCGGCCCGGACCACGGCCGGGGCCGCGACTCGGACCACGGCCGGGGCTGCGACTCGGACCACGGCCGTGGACACGGCCGGGTCCCCGGAGGCCCGGCGGGGCCGAATACCGGGGGCGGGCACCTGACCGGCCCGCGGTCGGCCCCGACCCGGGCCGCCCGGGGAATGCCCGCGCGGCGGGCGGGCGTTGTCCACCGACGTGACCAGCGCCGCGCCCACGACCAGGCTCTCCGTGCTCGACCGCTCCCGGACCAGACAGGGCGAGGAGCCGGCCCAGGCACTGCGGGACACGGTGGCCTTCGCCCGTGAGGCGGAGCGTCTCGGCTACCACCGGTTCTGGGTCTCCGAGCACCACGGCGTGCCGGGGGTGGCGGGATCGGCGCCCACCGTGCTCGCCGCGGCGGTGGCGGCCGCCACCACCCGCATCCGGGTCGGCACCGGCGGGGTGATGCTGCCCAACCACCAGCCGCTGGTGGTGGCCGAGCAGTTCGGGGTGCTGGCCGCGCTGTTCCCGGGGCGGATCGACATGGGGCTCGGGCGTTCGGTGGGCTTCACCGACGGGGTCCGGCGGGCGCTCGGACGGGAGAAGGACGCCGCCGAGGAGTTCGGCGCCCAGCTGGCCGAACTCCTCGGCTACTTCGACGGCTCGCAGCAGGCGCACCGCGGGGTCCACGCCCGGCCGGCCGAGGGGCTCAGCGTCCCGGCCTTCGTACTGGCCACCGGTGCGGGCGCCGACCTGGCCGCCGAGGCCGGGCTGCCGCTGGTGATCGCCGCCGCGCGCGGGGAGGAGCGGATGCTCGCGGCGATCGACCGCTACCGCACCCGGTTCCGCCCCTCCGCGCAGGCCGCCGCCCCGTACGTGGTGGTCTCGGGCACGGTGGCGGTCGCCGGGACGGTCGAGCGGGCGCGCGAGTTGCTCGTCCCGGAGGCCTGGTCCGGTGCGTACTCCCGCACCCACGGCGAGTTCCCGCCGCTGGCCCCGGCGGCGGAGATCCGGGCCCGGGAGATGACCGCCCGGGAGCGGGCCGCGTACGAGCAGTCGCTCAAGGGCCACATCGCGGGCACCCCGGAGCAGGCCGCCGCCGAGGTGGCGGCGCTGGTCGGGCGCAGCGGGGCGGACGAGTTCCTGGTCACCACCAGTACCTACGACCGCGCCGCGCTGCTGGACTCCTACCGGCTGCTCGCCGAAGCCGTCGGCCAGGCCTGAGCGGGCGGCGGCGAGGGCAGGGTCCGGGCGGGGCACTCACCCCACCCGCCACCCCGCCTGCCGTGCCGCCCCCCCGGTGACGCCCACCGCGCCTCGGCCGCTCAGCCCGCGTCGACCTCGGTGGTCCCGAGCCGCGCGTACACCTCCGGCCGCCGCGTCCGCAGCCGCAGGGCGATACCGACGCCGGTCAGGAACACCACCGGCACGATGGCGACCAGCGGCCAGTTGACCTCCGGACCGGCACCGGTGAACAGGTCGAGCCGCCACACCACCAGCGCGGTGGCCCCGCACAGCAGCACGGTGGCGGTCAGCGGCGCCACGACCGTACGGAACACCCCGGCGCGCGCGGCGGCCGCCCGGTTGCGACGGAAGAAGGCGAACACGGCGAGGGCCGCCAGTACTTGGAGCAGCAGGATGCCGACCACCCCGGGGGAGTTCACCCAGAGGAAGAACTGGTCGTACGGGTCCGCGCCGATCAGCGCCGCCACCCCGACGGCCACCGCCGCCAGCACCGACTGCGCGATGCCGCCGATCCACGGCGAGCCGTGGCGCGGGTGGATCCGGCCGAGCGCGGCCGGTGCGGCCTGCTCGGTCGCCAGCGCGTAGCCGTACCGGGTGATCGTGTTGTGGAAGGCGAGCAGCGCCGCGAGCAGGCTGGTGACGATCAGCACCCGCTGCACGTCCGTCGCCCAGCCGCCGACGTAGTCGGTCATCGCGGTGAAGAACATCCCGGCCGGGTCGGCGGTGGCGGTGGCGACGGCCTCGGTGTCACCGAAGGCCTGCACGATCATCCAGGTGACGAAGGTGTAGAAGAGCCCGAGGAAGGCGATCGCGGCGTAGGTCGCGCGCGGCACGGTCCGGTGCGGCTGCCGGGCCTCCTCGCGGTAGATCGCGGTGGCCTCGAAACCGATGAAGGCGGCGAAGGAGAGCCCGAGCACCCCGCCCATCCCGCTGGAGAAGACGTGCTCGGGAGCGAACGAGGTCAGGCTCAGCCCGTGCGCCCCGCCCTTGACCAGCACCGCCACCGCGAGCACCACCAGGATGCCGGTCTCGGCGATCAGCAGTGCCCCGAGCACCTTGGCGCCGAGGTCTATCGAGCGGAACCCGAGGAACCAGACCACCGCGACCCCGAGCAGCGCCCAGACCGGCCAGGGCAGGTCAAGCCCGAGCAGGTCGGCGGCCGTGGTGTGGGCGAAGAATCCGAAGGCGCCGAACATGCCGATCTGGATCGCGTTGTACGAGAGCACCGCCAGCAGTGCCGCGCCCAGCCCGGCCGCCCGGCCGAGGCCCCGGGTGACGTAGGCGTAGAAGGCGCCGGCGTTGCGGATGTGCGCGGTCATGGTGGTGAACCCGACCGCGAAGAGCGCCAGCACCACGCCAGTGGCCAGGTAGGCGACCGGCGTGCCGATGCCGCCGAAGGAGATCGCGAACGGCGCCACACCGGCCATCACGGTCAGCGGTGCGGCGGCGGCCACGACGAAGAAGACGATGTCGCCGGTGCCGAGCACCCCGCGCTCCAGCCCGCCGGCGGCCCCCGGAGCGGTGGATGCGGCGGAAGTGGCGGAAGTGGCGGAAGCGGGGGAGCCGGAGGAACGGAGTGCGGAGGAGGAGGCCGCGTCGGAGGGCAAGGTCATGGGGGAGCTCTCCTTGGGTCGTGCCACGTTGTAGCCGTTGTTGGACAGGATGATGTCGACCAGGTTCTTGCCGATGTCGTGG
>NZ_JBSFWR010000119.1:0-24419 GCF_053594915.1 Kitasatospora sp. NPDC002543
TCATCGTCGTCAACGACAACGAGCGCTCCTACTCGCCGACCATCGGCGGCCTGGCCAACCACCCACCGGACCGGCGCAGCCTCGCGGGGGGCCGGGAGCGGGTGCGGACCCCGCGACGAGTGATCGATCGGTGTCCGAACGTTTCCACCGACGGGCGGACCGCACCGGCCAGAGAACTCTGCACGATGACGACGTGAATGTTCGAGCGTCTCCGGGGGTTGTGAGACACTTCCGTCCGTCTCAGCGCCATGACCTGGGGTTTGGGACGCCAGGCCGACCGGGTTGGAGAAGCCGGGACGCCGGACGGCCGGACCCGCCCGCCCGTTCCGGCCCGCCTCCCCCGCCCACCGTTTCTCGAGTTTTGGAGCGCCGCAGTGGGTGCCGCCCGGAAGCAGCTGCCCGAGGAACTGTCCGAACCCGCCAAGCGCCTGGCGGAGGAACTCCGGACCATCAAGGACACCGCCGGGCTGTCGCTGTCCGAGCTGGCGACCCGGACGCACTACAGCCGGGCCTCCTGGGAGCGCTGGCTCAACGGCAAACGGATCGTCACCGAGCAGGCGCTGGACGCCCTGATCGGGACGGTCGCGTGCGACGGGGCCGCGCTGCGGGCACTGTGGCTCCAGGCGGTGGCGGGGCCGGGGCCGGAGGCCGCGGAGCCGGTCCCCGACGGGGGCGCGGAGCCGGGCGCTTGCGCCGAGCCGGGCGTGGGCGCGGCCGTGCAGCGCCCGGCCGCCGACGACGAGCCGCGGAGTCCCGAGGAACCCCCCGCCACCGAGGCAGGGTTCGCCGCCGGGGAGCAGGCCGCCGCGGAGGCACCGGCGGCCGGGCCGGAACCCGATCCCGCCCCCTGGTGGCTGCGCCCGACGGCGCTGGTCTCCGGTGCCGCCGTGCTGGCACTGCTGCTGGTGCTGGTCGGCCTGCGGATCAGCCGGCACGACGGGCAGGCCGCGGCGGCCGACGGGACCACCGCGACGGCCGGGGCCTCCGCCTCCGCCCGCCCCGGCCCGACCGACCCCGCCTGCCAGGCCGTCGGCTGCGCCCACAAGGACCCGAAGACCACCGGCTGCGGCAAGGACGCCCGGACCCTGCAGACCCAGGTGATCGGCAAGGTCGTCGTCTACCTGCGGTACAGCCAGACCTGCCGGGCCGCCTGGGCGGCCATCACCGAGGGCCAGCCGAAGGACTACGCGACGATCACCGACGGCACCGGCGACAGCGAGACCGCGCTCATCCACTGGGGCTACGACAACTACTCGCCGATGCTGAACGCGGCCGACCCGACCGTCACCTTCCAGGTCTGCGGCTACCAGCCGGCCGGCCACGACTGCACCGCGGTGGTCTCCGACCTGGCCATGGTGGTGGCCTCCACCCCGATCCCGATCGGGCCCGCCTCACCCCCGCCGGGAACCGGCGCGGGAGCCCCCACGGCACCGGCCCCGGCCACACCGGCCGACCCTGCGGCGTGGGACCCGGCGACGACCCCGGCCGACCAGCCCTCGCCCACGCCCTCGCCCTCGCTCTCCCCCTCGTTCCCGCCCACGCCCGTCGGCTAGTCGAGGTAGCCGCGCAGCTGCTCGGCACAGGCGTGGTCGCGGAGCTTGACCAGGGTCTTCGACTCGATCTGGCGGATCCGCTCCCGCGTCACGCCGAACACCGCGCCGATCTCCTCCAGCGTGCGCGGACGGCCGTCGTCCAGCCCGTAGCGGAGCTGGACGACCTGGCGCTCCCGCTCCCCCAGGGTCGCCAGGACGGCCTCCAGGTGCTGGCGCAGCAGCAGGAAGGTCGCGGACTCGGCGGGCGAGGCGGCGTCGGCGTCCTCGATCAGGTCCCCGAGCGCGACGTCCTCCTCCTCGCCGACCGGGGTGTGCAGCGAGATCGGTTCCTGGGCCAGCCGGAGCAGCTCGCGCACCCGTTCCTCGGTCAGCTCCAGGGCGGCCCCGATCTCGGCCGCCGTCGGTTCCAGGCCGCGCTCCTGGAGCAGGCCGCGCTTCGCCCGCACCACCCGGTTGATCAGCTCGACCACGTGCACCGGCACCCGGATCGTCCGGGCCTGGTCGGCCAGCGCCCGGCTCATCGCCTGCCGGATCCACCAGGTGGCGTACGTGGAGAACTTGAAGCCGCGGGCGTAGTCGAACTTCTCCACCGCACGGATCAGGCCCAGGTTGCCCTCCTGGACCAGGTCCAGCAGGGTCAGCCCGCGGCCGACGTAGCGCTTGGCGACGGAGACCACCAGCCGCAGGTTCGCCTCGATCAGCCGGCGCTTGGCGATCCGGCCCCGCACCACCAGGGTGTCCAGCTCCCCGGCCAGCGGGTCGGGCGGCGGCGGGTCGCCGTTCAGCCGCTCCTCGGCGAAGATGCCGGCCTCCACCCGACGGGCGAGTTCGACCTCCTCCTCGGCGGTGAGCAGGCGGATCCGGCCGATCTCGCGCAGGTACTGGCGCAGCAGGTCGGCGGCCGGACCGGTGTCGCCGACGGGCCCGCGGCGCTCCTCCGGCTCCTCGGCCCCGGCCCCGGCCCCGGGCTCGGGCTCGGCTTCGTGGTCGGGGTCCGGGCTGTCCGGGCTGTCCGGGTGGCCCTCCGGCAGGCCCTGGGCGGGGGCCCGGGCACCGTCCGGAGGCGCCGCCCCGGCCCGGCCGTGGTCGGTCTCCTGCTCCCCGGACTGCTGCTTGCCGGCGTGCGGCCCGGCCGGTCCGGCGGGGTTCGCTCTCGTCCTGGTGGTGGTCGCTGCGGCGAGGCCTTGCTCCACGGGCATCCCCTCGGGGCGGGCGCGACTCTGGCGGACCCGCGCAGTACGGAGGTGGGACGCCCTCCAGTGTGCGGTACGCCACACTCCGTGGCCGAGACTCGTGCGCCGACTTTCTCCGGCGGGTGGCGCGGCCGTGCCGCGGGAGGCGCGGGCGGGCCCTACAGCGCCGCCGCGCCCCGGCTGCGCAGCTGCTGCCCGTACTGCTGGAGCTGCCACAGCTCGGTCTGCACCGCGTGCAGCTGCTCGGCGTCGGCGCGGGGGCCGAGCCGCTGGAGGTAGCCGCGGACCTCGGTGATCCGCCGGTCCACCGCCAGCATGCGCAGCTTGACCAGGAACTCCCCCGCGTAGATCGCGTCCACCTTGCGGCGCGAGCGCACCGGCTCGACGGTCAGCTCGGTGACCAGCGACCGCACCTGGTCGTCCGGGGACGCCTCGCGCACGGCGCTGGTGAAGTCGGGCAGGCCCGCCCCGTACGCGGCGCCGCCGGCCTTGGCGATGGCCTGCCGGACGGCGGTGTACGGCGGGGTCGGGAACTCGTCCTCGCCGTAGTGGTCGAAGGCCGGGCTGACCAGGTCCGGGTGCTGGAGCGCCAGCTTGAGCAGCTCCCGTTCGACGAACTGGGCCGGGTCGCGCGGGTTGAGCCGGAAGGCGGGCTGCGCGGGGCGCTGCGGCTGGACCGGCTCGGGGCGGCGCTGGGCGGCCGCGCCGCGCGGGTTCTGCTGGCGCTCGCGGTCCCAGCGGGCCAGCTGGGAGATCCGGCGGACGACGAACTGCTCGTCCAGGATGCCGAGCATGCCGGCCAGGCGGACGGCGTACTCGTGCTGGATCGAGCGGTCCTTGATCTTGGCGACGATCGGGGCCGCCTCCTCCAGCGCCGCCGACCGCCCCTCGGGGGTGTCCACCCGGTGCCGGGCCACCACCGAGGTCAGCGCGAACTCGAACAGCGGGACCGGGTTGTCGATCAGGTGCTTGACCGCCTCGTCACCCTGGGCCAGGCGCAGCTCGCACGGGTCCATGCCGCCCGGGCTGACCGCGATGGAGGTCTTGGCGGCGAACTTCTGGTCGTCCTCGAAGGCGCGCAGGGCCGCCTTCTGGCCGGCCGCGTCGCCGTCGAAGGTGAAGACGGTCTCGCCCCTGTACTGCGAGGTGTCCATCAGCAGCCGGCGGATGATCTTGATGTGGTCCTCGGCGAAGGCGGTGCCGCAGGTGGCCACCGCCGAGGTGACCCCGGCCAGGTGGCAGGCCATCACGTCGGTGTAGCCCTCGACCACCACCGCGCGGCCCGACTTGGCGATCTCCTTCTTCGCCAGGTCGATCCCGTACAGCACGTGGGACTTCTTGTAGATCGGCGTCTCGGGGGTGTTGAGGTACTTCGGGCCGTTGTCGTCCTCGCGCAGGCGGCGGGCGCCGAAGCCGACCACCTCGCCCGCGATGTCCCGGATCGGCCACACCAGCCGGCCCCGGAAGCGGTCGATCAGGCCACCGCGCTGGCCCTGCGAGGCGAGGCCGCCCAGCAGGATCTCCTTGTCGGTGAAGCCCTTGCCGCGCAGGTAGCGGACCAGGTGCTCCCAGCCCGCGGGGGCGTAGCCGACGCCGAAGGTCGTCGCGGCCTCCTCGTCGAAGCCGCGCTCCGCCAGGAAACGGCGGCCGATCTCCGCCTCCGGCGAGGCCAGCTGCTCCCGGTAGTAGGCGGCGGCCACCTTGTGCGCCTCGACCAGCCGGGTGCGCTCGCCCTGCTGGTGGCGGGGGCTGTAGCCGCCCTCCTCGTAGCGCAGGGTGATGCCGGCCTGGGCGGCCATCCGCTCGACGGCCTCGGCGAAGGTGAAGTGCTCGATCTTCATCAGGAAGGCGATCGTGTCGCCGTTCTCCTGGCAGCCGAAGCAGTGGAAGACGCCCTTGGCGGGGTTGACGTAGAAGGAGGCGGACTTCTCGTCGTGGAAGGGGCAGACGCCCTTGTACTCGCCGCCGCCACCATTGGTCAGCTGTACGTAGTCGCCGACCACCGCGTCGATCGGCAGTGCGCTGCGCACCGCCTGTACGTCTTCGTCCCTGATCCGCCCGGCCACCCCGGAAGTCTACTGGGGCGGCCGCGCCTTCGAGCCGGGCGGACCGCCGCAGGGCCGACCGGCCGGGGCAACCGGCCGGGGCCGGGCCGCCGGGGCGGACGGCGGACCCACTACGCCCAGGCGGCGCCGACCAGCTTGGCGTGCAGGGCCAGGGCCGAGGCGTCCGTGAGGGTGGCGATCTGGTCGACGACCGTGCGCAGGGCCGCGCGGTCGTCCTCGGCCTCGCGGTACATGGCGGCGAACACCGGGTCCAGCCCCTCGGGGGCGCGCTGGGTGAGGACGTACGCCAGCTCGGCGATCACGATCCGCTGGCGGGCCCGCAGCTGGGCCTGCTCGTCGCGCTGCATCACGTAGCGGACGGCGACCGCCTTGAGCACCGCGCACTCCAGCCGGACGTCCCTCGGCACCACCAGCTCGGCGGTGTAGCGGGTGAGCCGGCCGGGGCCGTAGCGGGCGCGGGTGGCCTGCTCGGCCGCCAGGCAGAAACGGCCGATCAGCTGGCTGGTGAGGTCCTTGAGCCCGGCCCGGGCCCGGGCGGTGCCGTCGTAGGAGCGGGGCCACCACTCCTGGGCGAGCAGCCGGTCCAGGGCGGCCGACAGCTCCTCCGGCCCGGCGTCCGGGGCGTAGCGCTCGGCGACCTTGAAG
The DNA here is from genome assembly GCF_053594915.1 of Kitasatospora sp. NPDC002543. Taxonomy (NCBI): domain Bacteria; kingdom Bacillati; phylum Actinomycetota; class Actinomycetes; order Kitasatosporales; family Streptomycetaceae; genus Kitasatospora; species Kitasatospora sp. NPDC002543. The sequence continues at coordinate 5,458 of NZ_JBSFWR010000119.1, forward strand.
AGCTCGGCGCGCTCGCTCGGGGCGCGCAGGGCGGCCGGGTCGATGTGGCCGGCCTGGAGGCCGTCCTCGACGTCGTGGGTGGAGTAGGCCACGTCGTCGGACCAGTCCATCACGGTGGCCTCGAAGCACTTGCGCCCGGCCGGGGAGCCGGCCCGCAGCCAGCGGAACACCGCCAGGTCGTCGGCGTAGACGCCGTACTTGGGCGAGGCCGGGTCGGTGGGGTGGGCACCCTTGGTCCACGGGTACTTGGTGGCGGCGTCCAGGGCGGCGCGGCTCAGGTTGAGGCCGACGCTGCGGCCCGGCCAGGGGGCGAGCCGGGCGGCGGGCCGCTCCTCGTCGGGCGCGAAGCGCTTGGGTTCGAGCCGGGTCAGGATGCGCAGCGACTGGGCGTTGCCCTCGAAGCCGCCGCAGGCCTCGGCGGCCTGGTCGAGGGCCTCCTCGCCGGTGTGGCCGAAGGGCGGGTGGCCGATGTCGTGGGCCAGGCAGCCGGTCTCCACGAGGTCCGGGTCGCAGCCCAGGGCGGCACCCAACTCCCGCCCGACCTGGGCGCATTCGAGGGAGTGGGTGAGTCGGGTGCGCGGGAAGTCGCTGCGCATCGGGGCGACCACCTGGGTGGTGCCGGCCAGCCGGCGCAGGGCGGCCGAGTGCAGGACCCGGGCGCGGTCGCGCTGGAAGGCCGTGCGGCCCGGCCGCTTGTCGGGTTCGGGGACCCAGCGGGCCTCGGCAGCGCGGTCGTACGGGATCGGGGCGGCGAGGCGGTGCTTGGTGTCGTCCATATGCCCTTCACCGTACGCCGGGCCGCCGACACGCGGGGTGTGCCGCGCACGAAGCGATGCGGGCCGGGGCGTGAACGGTGCGCGGCACGCGGGTGCCCGCCCCGGTGCGTCGGCCCCACCCGGACGGTCCAGTCCCGCGCGCCCCGCGCGCCCCTCGCGTTCCCCGGCCCGGCCGGGGGCTAGCCCTTGATCGCCTTCAGGACGACGCCGGACGCCGCCTCCTGGCCCTTGGCGTTGGGGTGGATCGGCGCCAGGCCGTGGGCCGGGAACGGCGGCTCGACCCAGCGCTCGCCCTCCCCCGCGCACATGTCGTGCCCGGCCGAGGGCCCGGCGAGGTCCACGAACACCGCGCCGGCCGCCTCGGCGCGCTTCTTGAGCATGCCGTTGAGCTGCTGCTGCTTCTCCACCAGGAAGTTCAGGTCGGAGGCGGGCACGGCGTTGCCGAGCACCGGCAGGCAGCTCGCCGGATCGGCCGGGAGCAGCCCCGGGTACCCGATCACGTACACCTTGGCCTTCGGGGAGCGCTTCCGGACGTCCTGGAGCACCTGGCCGATCCGCTCGCCGGCCGCGTCCACCTTGCGCTGGACCTCGTCGGTGCCGCCGCCCTTGGCGTAGTGGTCGCGGCACGGCGAGTTGCTGATCCGGTCCGCGCTGTCGGTGATCACGCCCTTGACGATGTCCACCAGGTTGGCCTTGGCGCACTCCGTCACGACCTCCATGAAGCCGGCGTCGTTGCCGCCGATCCCCAGGGTCACCAGCCGGGTGTCCGCGGTCAGCGCGTCCAGCTGGGCCGGGTTGGTGCCGTCGGCGACCTTCTGCGGGCCGGTCAGGTCCCCGGTGCGGGCGCCGCTGCAGCTGACGTCCTTGAACTGCCCGGCGGCGAGCGAGAGCCCCTTCGCCACCAGGGCCGGGTAGTTGGCCCCGGAGCGGTAGCAGGCGCCCGGCTCGCCGATCTGCGGGGCGATCTTCATCCCGGCGGTGTACGAGTCGCCGAGCGCGACGTACGGGCCGGTGGGCGGGGGCTCGGCCGCGGCGGCCTTCGCGTGGGCGGGCGCCGCGCCGGCGGCGCCGCTCCCGCCGTCCGAGCCGGCGTTGTCGGTGCAGCCGGCCAGCAGCACTGCGGCCAGTCCGGCGGTCAGGGCGATGGTCGGGCGTGCGGTCCTCGGCATGGTCTCCCCCCGGGGATGCGGATCACGGTCGGCTCCTGGTGGCGGCCCGTCCCCCGGGCGGGCGCATCAGGGGCCAACGAACGGTCGCGGCCGTTCACTCCCGCCCGGGCCGAATACGCCTCCGGGCGGGACCGAACCGGCCGGAATCCGCCCCCGGACCGGCCGACGGGCACACCCGGGCCGCCGCGCGCCGACGTGCCGCGCGGCTGCCCCGCGGCCTGCCCGCGACTACTCCGCGCCGCGCTCGTGCTCCGCCAGGAACTGCTCGAAGCGCCGCCCCAGTTCGTCCGCCGAGGGCAGGTCCACCGGCTCGGCCAGCAGGCTCTCCCGGCCCTCCGCGCCCGCCACGGCGTCGTACTGCCCCTCCATGCCGCGGATCGCCGAGCGCAACTCGCCGTCCCCCTGGGCCAGCTGCTCCTCGATGTCCGCGTAGACCTCGGACACCTGCTCGCGCAGCCGGGTGCCGGGCAGCACCAGCCCGGTGGCGGACTGCGCGGCCTCCAGGATCTGCACGGCCGCCGCCGGGTAGGCGGAGCGGGCCACGTAGTGCGGGACGTGCACGGCGAAGCCCAGGACGTCGTGCCCGGCCTCGGCCAGGCGGTACTCCACCAGCGCCTGGGCGCTGCCCGGGACCTGCGCCTGGTCGAACCACTGCGGGTAGCCCGGGGCGAGGTCCAGCCGGTTGCCGTGCGGCGTCATGCCGACCGGGCGGGTATGCGGCACGCCCATCGGGATGCCGTGGAAGTCGACCGAGAGCCGGACCTCGAAGCGCTCCACCAGCTCGCGGACGGCGCGCGCGAAGAGCTCCCACTCGACGTCCGGCTCGGGGCCGGTGAGCAGCAGGAACGGCGCGCCGGCGGCGTCGTGGAGGAGCTGGAGCAGGATCTCCGGCGGGTCGTAGGACGCCCAGTGGTCGTGGTCGAAGACCATCGCCGGGCGGCGGGCCCGGTAGTCCACCAGACGGTCGTGGTCGAAGCGGGCCACCACCTGCGGCGAGCCCGTCTCCAGCAGGTGGGACACCACCTGGCCGCCGGCCTCCCCGGCGTCCATGAAGCCCTCGAAGTGCTGGAGCAGCACGAGGCCCGCACCGGTGTCGCGCAACTGCTCGTTGGCCGCGGCGACGGCGGCCACGCCCTGCTGATCCAGCTCGTACAGCGCCTGGAAGTCACGCACCGCGCACCCAACCCCGTTCTCTGCTCGTTCCGGTCGACCGGCTTCTCGTTCTTGCAGCGTGCCGGGCGCCGCCGGAATTCCCGCCCCGGGCCCCGTCCTCGCTCCGACCTCGCCCCGCACCGGTCCCGGGACGGTCCCGCAGGCCGTCCCGGCCCGCGGGCGGCCGGGTCGCGGGACCGCCCGCAGGGCCGCCGCGAGGCCGTTCGACGGCTCTCCGGGGACGCGCCCGGGAGCCGCGGCCGAGCGGCTCCGGACCATGATCGCACCCGGCGGAGAGCCCCTGGTCACACCCCTCGGAGGAGCCCGTCCGCGGGGCCCGCGAACGGCCCGGGCGGCCATTCGCGCGCCGCGAAGTGACGCACCGCCTTCTGGCGGGTATCGTCCTCTCGCTGCCTCGCATCGTCGCGTCGTCGTCACGTCGTCCGTAACGCCGTCGGCCACGTCCCGGTCCGGTGCTCGGCCAGCCACCCACGACGCATCTTGCCTTCACCTGGCCGCCTGCTTCCCTTCGCGCTCTCGTACCCTCCTCGGCCATTTCGCGGACGCACACTGTCCCCTCGCTCTTCCCGCCGGACCGGTCCGAGGACCCGTGTCCGTTCCGGCACCCGCGCCGCCCGTTCCGGGCCGCCGCCCCCACCCCGTCCGACCGGAGCTCCGGCGTGCGCGGGCACCCGGCCGGCGGACCCGGGCCCAGGCGTACCCAGCCCAGAGCACCCCGTGCCGTACCCCGGCCCGGGAGGCACCCTCCGACCGATGAAGGACCAAGGTTCCGTGCCCGTACCTGTCATCCTCACCGGCCGCACCGTGCGGCTGGAGCCCCTTGCCGCGCACCATGCCGAGGCCATCGCCGAGGCCGGCGCCGAGGACCGTACGACCTACGCCTTCACACCCGTCCCGCACGGTCCGGAAGCCGCCCGCGACTACGTCGCCCGCGCGCTCGCCGACCAGGCCGCGGGCCGGTCTCTGCCGTTCGCGACGGTGAACCTCGCGGACGGCCGGGTCGTCGGCTCCACCCGCTTCCTGGAACTCGACTACTGGCGGGGTCCGATGGTGTGGCCGCCCGTGCCAGGGGTCCCGTTCGGGGATCCGGCCACGGCCGTCCCGGACGCCGCCGAGATCGGCAACACCTGGCTCTCGCCGCGCGCCCAGGGCACCGGCATCAACACCGAGGCCAAGCTGCTGATGCTGCGCCACGCCTTCGAGACCTGGGGCGTGCAGCGGATCTCGCTGCGCGCGGACGCCCGGAACCTGCGCTCGCGCGCCGCCATCGAGCGGCTCGGCGCGACCTCCGAGGGGGTCCGCCGGGCGCACTCGCGCGGGCTGGACGGGGTGGTGCGCTCGACCGCGTTCTACTCGATCCTCGACGACGAGTGGCCGGCCGTCCGGGACATCATCGAGCTGCGGATCGCCGCCGCCACCTCGCCGAGCGCCCCGGATCCGGCGATCAACCAGGAGTGCCTTAGACAGGGCGGCAGCGGCGCCGGGCAGCTGATGATCACGGCCTGAGGCCGAGCGCCCGGTAGCCGGACCGCACCAGGCCCAGGACGACCGGCAGGACCGTGTGGTCGTCCCAGGCCCGGTGGCGGCCCGGATCCGCCTCGACCAGCGCCTCCACCGGCCGCCAGCCGCCCCGCACCCGGGCCACCCGGACCCGGTAGATCTCCGCCCCGCCGACGCTGCGGTGCAGGTGCAGCACGCCCTCGGAGACGACGGCGACCCAGCGCTCGTCCGTGTCCCGGGCCCGCAGGCCCCGCCTGATCCGCTCCCAGTCCCCGTCGGACCAGCTCACGGCCGGCACCGGGTGCGGACGGGGCAGGCTGATCGGGGTCAGGTGCGGCTCGCCGGCCGCGCGCACGCCGCCCGGCTCGGGGAACGCCCAGGCCGGCAGCGGCTCGCAGGCGTCCCGCCAGCCGCGCGGGATGCCCGCGGCGCCGGTGTGCGCGGCGACCACCCCGCCGGTGATCGCGGCGACGGTGTCCATGTCGCCGCCGGCCGCGATCGCGTCCCAGACCGCGGCGCGGTAGTCGGCCAGGTTCCGGGCGGCGCACCACAGCGCGTACGGGACGGTGTCGGCCGCCGACGGCCGGCTGCCGTTGCCGAGCAGGCGCGCGGCGGTCCGGAAGTCCGTCCCGGCGGGCAGCCCGCGGGCCTCCACGATGCCGTCCCTGACGGCCCCGTTCGGGGTGAGGCCGGCCACGTCCTCCAGGAAGCGCTCCGGCGCCGTCGGCCGGGTGCGCGCCCGCGCGGCGTGCGCGGCCGCCACCGCGACCGCGATCGCGCCGTCCACGGCCTGCGGGTGGGTGTGGGTGATCAGGGCGGTGTCGGCGGCGGGGCGCACCGCGGCCCTCGGGTCCTCGGCGTACACGGCCCCCAGCGGGGCGACCCGCATGGCGGCGCCGTTGCCGTAGGAGCCCTGGCCGTCGAAGAGTTCGGCGGCCAGCCGGCGGGCGTCGCCGCCCTCGCGGACCAGCCGCAGCAGCCGGTTGGCGGCCGGGCCGCAGGGCGAAGGCGTGGGTGAGGTCGAAGGTGTCGATCGCGCCGCGCTCGGTGCGGGCGGCGTGGACCGAGCAGGCCATCTCGGTGTCGTCGGTCCACGGCCAGGGGCCGGGGGGTTCGGTGCGGGCGGCGAGGTGGGCCCGGGCGGTCTCCGGGACGAAGAACTGGGCACCGCGGGCGTCGCCGACGCAGAGGCCGAGGAGCGCGTCCGACGCGGGGCCGACGTGCGTGGATGGAATGGTCATATGGCTCCAGCTCAGCGGCTCGGCCGCCGTTCCGTCAACACCCGTGACCGCGCGCCCCACCGACGGGGGATGTTTCGCATACCCCCGATCCCGCCGGGCAGGCACCGGTGCATGACCCGCGCGAACCCCCTCGATCCGGTCGCCCTGCTCGGCGCCGACCAGCAGCACATCGCCACCCGGGCACAGCTGCGCCGGCTCGGGGTGCCCTCCGGCACCATCGCCCACCGGCTGCGGCCGGGCGGGCCCTGGCAACAGGTCCTGCCCCGGGTGATCTGCCTCCAGAGCGGTCGGCTGACGTTCCATCAGAAACTGCGGGCCGCACTGGCGTACGCGACGCCGAAGGGCCGCGAGCCACGGACCGGGGAGGTGCTGCTGACCGGCTTGACAGTGCTCGCCGAGGCCGGGCTGCCGAGCGCCGGACACCCGTCCGGCCTCCACTCGGTCGACATCCTGATTCCTGGTCAACGACGCGTCGGGGACAGGGAGTTCGTCCGGATCCACCGGGCCTCGGGGGCGATGCCGGGCGGCTTCGAACGGGACGACGGGCTGTGGAGCACCACGGTCGCCCGGGCGCTGGCGGACCTCGCGCCCGGGGAGACGGGGCGCCGCCGGTTCCGGGCGCTGTGCGCGGAGGCCGTCCAGCGGCGGCACTGCGAACTCGGCGAGCTGCTCGACCAGTTGCTGTCCCGGCCGGGCGCGCTCGGGCTGCCCCAGGTGGCCGAGGTGGTGGAGGACCTGACGGTCGGGGTGCGGTCGGTGGTGGAGGGCGAGGCCCGCGACGTCCTGGCGCACGCGGGGCTGCCGGAGCCGCTGTGGAACCCGGTGCTCTTCCTGGACGGCCGCTTCCTCGCCGTCCCGGACGCCTACTGGCCGCACGCCTGCGTGGCCCTGGAGATCGACTCCCGCGCCTGGCACCTGCGCCCGGCCGACCACGAGCGGGGCCTCGCCCGCGCCAACCGGCTCACCGCCGCCGGGCTCCCGGTGGTGCGCACCACCCCGGCCCAGCTCCGCCGCGACCCGGCCCCGGTGCTCCACGAGCTGACCGCCCTGGTCACCACCGGCCCGCACCCGCCGCACCCCCGGATCACCTGGCGGCGGGCACGGTGAGCGGTGCCCGGCCGCCGCGGCCCCTCCGGGGCCGTACGGCCCCGCGTTCGGCCCCCGGGTTCGGCCCCGCTCAGCAGCGGGAGTCGATCTCCTGGAAGGTGGCGTAGTGGTCGGCGGACCAGTACTGCTCACCGGCTTCACCGGTCACCACCCGGCGGGTGCCGCGGTCGTTGGAGCCCGGGGTGACCACGGTGAACTCGTGGTAGTAGCCGCCGCTCTTCTTGGGGAGGCGGCTCTCCCGGTTCTCGAACACGATGCCGTCGCGGCTGTACGGGTAGGGCCCGCCCTTGGCGATCAGGGTGAGGGTGTCCACGGCCTGGCTGGGGAGCTTGGTGCGGCAGACGTCGGCCATGGCCGGGTCGGTCGGCACCCAGGTGCCGGCCGGGGCCGGGGTGGTGCCGGCGCCGCCGGCGGGCGGGGTCGGCTTGGGGGCCGAGGGCTTGGGGGCCGCGGACCCGGACGCCTGGGCAGCCGCGGTGGCGGTCGCGCTCGCGGCGGCCTTGGGGTGGCTGCTCCCCTTGTCGGTGAGGAGGTACCCGACCCCGGCGACGAGCGCCAGGATCAGCACGGCCACGACGACGAGCGGGTTCTTGCGGTTGGTCATGCGATCCAGCTTGGCAGGCGGCCGGGCCCCGCCGGGCGAGCTACGCGTGTGGCCGCCGCCACACCGCCGGTCCCCGGCGCGCCCGGCGCCCGGCTCCGGGCCCGGAGGGGCGGCCGGAGACGGACGTACGGCCGGGCGGGAACGGACGCCGTTGTCCGTTCCCGCCCGGCCGTTTCACGTACGCCGGTTCTCCTGCGCCGAGCTCCGGTGTACGCCCTCCCGAAGGGAGGGGGAGCGGTCAGTCGTACCCGCGCGTGAGGAAGGGGATGCCTTCCCTCCCTCAGCGCGAGTCGCTGCCCGCCGACTCGATGGCGGCGCGGCCGGCCTCCAGGCGCGCCACCGGGATCCGGAAGGGGGAGCAGGAGACGTAGTCCAGCCCCACCTCGTGGAAGAAGTGGACCGAGTCCGGGTCGCCGCCGTGCTCGCCGCAGACGCCGAGCTTGAGGTCGGGGCGGGTGGCCCGGCCGGCCTCGACGGCGTGCTTGACCAGCGAGCCGACGCCGTCCCGGTCGATGGTCTCGAACGGGGAGACCCCGAAGATGCCCTTCTCCAGGTAGGCGGTGAAGAAGGAGGCCTCCACGTCGTCCCGGGAGAAGCCCCAGACCGTCTGGGTCAGGTCGTTGGTGCCGAAGGAGAAGAACTCGGCGGCCTCGGCGATCTGCCCGGCGGTCACCGCGGCGCGCGGCAGCTCGATCATGGTGCCGAGCTTGATGTCCAGCCGGACGCCGGTGGACTGGGCGACCTCGGCGAGCACCCGCTCGCACTCGTCGCGGACCAGCTCCAGCTCCTGGACGGTGCCGACGAGCGGGATCATCACCTCGGGGCGCGGGTCCCCGCCGGCCAGCTTGCGCTCGGCGGCGGCCTCGGCGATGGCCCGGACCTGCATGCCGAACAGACCGGGGATGACCAGTCCGAGGCGGACGCCGCGCAGGCCGAGCATCGGGTTCTGCTCGTGCAGCTTGTGCACCGCCTGGAGCAGGCGCAGGTCGTTCTCGTTCGGGTCCTTGCGGGCCTCGGCGAGGGCGACGCGCACCGACAGCTCGGTGATGTCCGGCAGGAACTCGTGCAGCGGCGGGTCGAGCAGGCGGACGGTGACCGGCAGGCCGTCCATCGCCTGGAAGAGCTCCAGGAAGTCGCCCTTCTGGAGCGGCAGCAGGGTGGAGAGGGCGAGCTCGCGGTCCTTGTCGTTGTCCGCCAGGATCAGGTGCTCGACCTCCTTGCGGCGCTCCTCGCCGAGGAACATGTGCTCGGTGCGGCACAGGCCGATGCCCTGGGCGCCGTAGCGGCGGGCGCGCGAGCCGTCCTCGGCGTTGTCGGCGTTGGCGCGCACGGCCAGCCGGCGGCGGCCGTCGGCGTGCGACATCAACCGGTGGACGGCCTGGACCAGGCCGCCCTGGACGTCGGCGCCCGCGTGCAGGGTGCCCTCGAAGTACTCGACCACGGGGGACGGCAGGACGGGGACCTCGCCGAGGTAGACCTTGCCGGTGGCGCCGTCGATCGAGACGACGTCGCCCTCGTGGATCACCTGGCCGTCGGCGGTGGTGAAGCGCCGGGCCTTGGTGTCGACCTCCAGCTCCTCGGCGCCGCAGACACAGGTCTTGCCCATGCCGCGGGCGACCACGGCCGCGTGCGAGGTCTTGCCGCCGCGCGAGGTCAGGATGCCCTCGGCGGCGATCATGCCGTCCAGGTCGTCCGGGTTGGTCTCGCGGCGGACCAGGATGACCTTCTCGCCGGAGCGGGACCACTTGACCGCGGTGTACGAGTCGAAGACAACCTTGCCGATCGCGGCACCCGGCGAGGCGGCCAGGCCCCAGGCGATCTGCTGCGACTCGGCGTTGGGGGCGAAGCGGGGGAACATCAGCTGGGAGAGCTGACCGCCGGTGACCCGCATCAGGGCCTCGTCCAGGTCGATCAGGCCCTGGTCGACGAGCTGGACGGCGATCCGGAAGGCGGCCGCGGCGGTGCGCTTGCCCACGCGGGTCTGGAGCATCCAGAGCTTGCCGCGCTCGATGGTGAACTCGATGTCGCAGAGGTCGCGGTAGTGGTTCTCGAGCTTCTGCATGATCGCCATCAGCTCGTCGTACGACTTCTTGTCGAGCTTCTCCAGCTCGGCCAGCGGCAGGGTGTTGCGGATGCCGGCGACGACGTCCTCGCCCTGGGCGTTGGACAGGTAGTCGCCGTAGACGCCCTGGGTGCCGGTGGAGGGGTCACGGGTGAAGGCGACGCCGGTGCCGGAGTCCTCGCCGAGGTTGCCGAAGACCATGGTGCAGACGTTGACCGCGGTGCCCAGGTCGTTCGGGATGCGCTCCTGGCGGCGGTACAGCCGGGCGCGGTCGCCGTTCCAGGAGTGGAAGACGGCGTGGATCGCGAGGTCCATCTGCTCGCGCGGGTCCTGCGGGAAGGCCCGGCCGGTCTCGCGCTCGACGATGCCCTTGAACACCTCGACCAGCGCCCGGAGGTCGGCCGCGTCCAGGTCCAGGTCGTTGACGGTGCCCTTGGCGTGCTTGGCCTCGTCCAGGGCCTCCTCGAAGAGCTCTCCGTCGACGCCCAGCACGGTCTTGCCGAACATCTGGACCAGGCGGCGGTAGGAGTCCCAGGCGAAGCGCTCGTTGCCGGACTGGGCGACGAGGCCGGCCACCGAGTCGTCGGAGAGGCCGATGTTGAGGACGGTGTCCATCATGCCGGGCATGGAGAACTTCGCGCCGGAGCGCACCGACACCAGGAGGGGGTTGTCGGCCTGCCCCAGCTTCTTGCCCATCTCCTGCTCGAGGGCGTCCAGGTGGGCGCTGATCTCCTCGTGCAGGGAGGACGGCTCGCTGCCGGTCTCCAGGAAGACCTTGCAGGCCTCGGTGGTGATGGTGAACCCCGGCGGGACGGGGAGGCCCAGGTTGGTCATCTCGGCCAGGTTCGCACCCTTGCCGCCGAGAAGGTCCTTGAGCTCCTTGTTTCCTTCGGTGAAGGAGTAAACAAACTTCTGCTGGGACGGCACGGTTCGGTCTCCTCACACGGTTGCCCTGACGCCGGAGAACATACCCATTTCGAAGGCACTTCTCTGCCCTGAATGGGCCACCCGTGGCTGGTACCAAGCGGTAACCCGCTAGATCGAATGCACATAAAGGCGTTCACCTCTGTTGGTGAAATCGTCCGCCTGACGCTAGCCCGCATTCAATTCTTGAAGACAAGCAGGCCCGAAGATCGCACGATCCGGACGCACCGTAGCGACCGCGGGTCCATGGCGTTGCCCCGGCTTGATTTCCTGCACCCGGATCGGCCGATCACCGGCCGACCGGCTTCGGGAAGCGATTCACAGTCGACCTGTCCATTTCGTCCACTGACCGGCCGTCAGTCCCCACCGTATGTGGCAAGCGTCACCAGCGCATCTCACGGGTCGGGCGTAGACCGCCTCCGCCAATCGTCGCACTGCGTCCCGGGACGCGCCCGCTGCGTGACGGTCGAATGCCGAAAAGGAGCCCTCTTGTCCAGGATGGACAAGAGGGCTGGGACCTAGTGGCCATGGGCCCCGGAGGGCCGTTTTCGCCAGACCGTATAGATCATCCGCCAGAGGTGTCCGATTCGGCGTCAACGCCCGGCCGGGCGCAGTCATACGGATCGTCCAACCAGCCCTCGGGCAGGACCACCCGGTTGTTGCCGCTGGTCCGCCCGCGCGGGCCGTCCGCACCGTCCGGCCAGCCCTGGGACTGCTCCACCTGGGAGAGGGTTTCGGCCAGTTCGGCCAAGGAGGAGGAGCCGGCGAGCCGCACCCGCAGCTCGGAACCGACCGAGAAGCCCTTGGTGTACCAGGCGACGTGCTTGCGGAAGTCGACCACGCCGCGCGCCTCGTCGCCCAGCCACTCGCCGAGCAGCTGCGCGTGCCGCACCATCGCCGCGGCCACGTAGCCGAAGTCGGGGCGGGCGTAGTCCACGTCGCCCTCGAAGATCGAGACCAGGTCCTTGAACAGCCAAGGCCGGCCCAGGCAGCCGCGGCCCACCACCACGCCGTCGCAACCGGTCTCGCGCATCATCCGCAGCGCGTCGTCCGCCGACCAGATGTCCCCGTTGCCCAGCACCGGGATGTGCGCCGGGACGGACTCGCGCAGCCGGGCGATCGCCGACCAGTCGGCCGTCCCGCCGTAGTGCTGGGCGGCGGTGCGCCCGTGCAGGGCGATCGCGGCCACGCCCTCCTCGGCGCCGATCCGGCCGGCGTCCAGGTAGGTGAGGTGGTCGTCGTCGATGCCCTTGCGCATCTTCATGGTCACCGGCAGGTCGCCCGCGTTGGCGACGGCCTCGCGCAGGATCTCGCGCAGCAGGTTGCGCTTGTACGGCAGGGCCGAGCCGCCGCCCTTGCGGGTCACCTTCGGGACGGGACAGCCGAAGTTGAGGTCGATGTGGTCGGCCAGGCCCTCGTCCGAGATCATCCGGGCGGCCTTGCCGACGGTCGACGGGTCCACCCCGTACAGCTGGATCGAGCGCGGCTTCTCGCTCGGGTCGAACTTGATCAGCTGCATGGTCTTGGCGTTGCGCTCGACCAGCGCCCGGGTGGTGATCATCTCCGAGACGTACAGCCCCTTGCCGCCGCTCTGCTCGCGGCACAGGGTGCGGAACGGCGCGTTGGTGATGCCGGCCATCGGCGCCAGCACGACGGGCGGCCACACCCGGATCGGGCCGATGTCCAGCGGCGCGAACTCGGTGTCGGACGCGGTGGGTGCGGGCGTGGCTGTCATGCGCGGCTGACCTCGGGTGAAAGGGACGGGACTCTCCATTGTCCCCCACCCGGGTGAGCGGCCTCCGCCCGCGCCGGACGCCGCCCCGCTACGGGGCCGACGGCGGTGGCGCGGACTCCGGCGCGAACGAGGGTTCCGGGTGCTCCGACCGCCTCGGCGAGAACGACGGCTCCGGGTGCTCCGACGGCTCCGGGTGCTCCGGGAGCTCCGGCTGCGGGGACGCCGACGGGACGACGGTGATCACCCCCGAGGTGACCGCGGCGTGCAGCCGGTTCGGGCTGGCGGAGTCCACCAGCTCCGTGTCGATCCGGCCGCTGCCGCTGCCGATCTCGCTGGAGACGGCGTACCGGCTGTCCTTCGGCAGGGTCAGCTCCACCGAGCCGGAGGTGGCCGTGGCGTCCACCTCGCGCGGGATCCTCGCGAAGCCCAGCTGCACCGAGCCCGAGGTGAACCGCGCCGCCACCCGCCCCATGCTCAGGTTGGTGCCCAGCACCAACCCGGAGGTGCCGTGCACGGTCACGTTCCCGGAGGTGTCGGACAGCAGCAGCTGGCCGGAGGTGAGCTCCACCCGCACGTCCCCGCTCAGCCCCTCCACCTGGACCGAACCGGAGCCCACCGAGCCGGACACCTCCGTCGCGGCCGGCACCTCCAGCTCGATCTCGGCGCCGCAGCCGAGGTCCACGAGCGGCAGCACCAGCCGGCATTGCAGCCCGACCGTGAGCACGTCGCCGTCGAAGACGGTGGACACCACCGGCTTGCGCACCAGCCAGTCCAGGCTCTGCCGGACCACCACATGGCCCTCCCGCCCCGCCCGCACCCGGACCGAGGCGTTTCCGGTCTCCAACTGGAGCCGGTGGATCGCCCGGTCGTACGGCCGGCTGGTGCTGGTGCGCTGCTGCACCGCCATCGACCAGGTCTGCAGTCCGGCGCCGATCATGACCAGGACGATCACGACCGTCCCGGTGACCCTCCAGGCCTTCGCCCCCTTCACCGCTACCCGACCTCCAGGAAGCGCAGCACCGCCATCACCCGGCGGTGGCTGTCCTCGGCCGGCGGCAGGTCCAGCTTGGTGAAGATGGAGTTGATGTGCTTGGCCACCGCGCTGTCGCTCACCACCAGCGAGCCGGCGATCGCCGCGTTGGACCGGCCCTCCGCCATCAGGGAGAGCACGTCGCGCTCGCGCGGGGTCAGCTTCTCCAGCGGGTCCCGGTGGCGGCGCACCAGCAGCTGGGCGACCACCTCCGGGTCCAGCGCGGTGCCGCCCTCGGCGACCCGCTGGAGCGCGTCCACGAAGTCGTCGACGTTGGCCACCCGCTGCTTGAGCAGGTAGCCCACGCCGCTGGTGTTGGTCGCCAGCAGGTCCGCGGCGTAGCGCTCCTCCACGAACTGGGAGAGCAGCAGGACGGCGGTGTCCGGCCACTGCCGGCGGATCACCATCGCCGCCTTCACCCCCTCGTCGCTGAAGCCCGGGGGCATCCGGACGTCGGCCACCACCACGTCCGGGAGGTGCCGCTCCACGGCGGCCAGCAGTTCGGTGGCGTCCCCGACGGCGGCCACCACCTCGAAACCCACCGCCTCCAGGACCTTGACCAGGCCGACCCTCAACAGGACCGAGTCCTCGGCGATCACAGCACGCACGGCAACTCCACGGTGATGGTGGTGGGCCCCCCGAGGGGGCTGAGAACGGACAGCGTGCCGTCGACGGAGGCGGCGCGCTTGCGCAGACCGGTGAGCCCGGTGCCGCGCGAGGGGTCCGCGCCGCCCACACCGTCGTCGCTGATGACCAGGCGCAGCCGGCCGCCGGTCGTCCGCACCGAGAGGTCGACGCGGCGGGCCCTGGCGTGCTTGGCCACGTTGGTGAGCGCCTCGGAGACGGTGAAGTAGGCGACCGCCTCGACGGTCGGGGCGACCTGCTCGGAGAGGTCGACGTCCAGGCGCACCGGCAGCGGGGCGCGGGCGGCGACGCCGGACAGCGCCGCGTCCAGACCGCGGTCCTCCAGGACGGCGGGATGCAGACCGCGGACCAGGTCGCGCAGCTCGTCGATGGCCGCCTGGGCCTCCTCGTGCGCGTCGACGATCACCTGCATCACCTCCGGCGGCACCTCCTTGAGGGTGCGCCGGGCCAGTCCCAGGTTCATCGCGAGGGAGGTGAGCCGCTGCTGGGCGCCGTCGTGCAGGTCGCGCTCGATCCGGCGGCGCTCGGCGTCCACCGCGTCGACCAGCCCGGCCCGGCTCTCGGCGATCTCCTCGACCCGCCGCTCCAGCGCCTCCGCCCGGTCCGGGCCGAGCAGCCGCCGGGCCACCCAGACGTCCAGCCGGGCCAGCTGGGTGCCCGCCGTCGGGAGCACCGCCAGCAGCAGCACCCCGCCGAGGGTGAGCAGGACGTCCTCCCCGGCCAGGCCCGAGCGCAGCGCGGTGCCGGCGGGCAGCAGCCAGATCCAGCCGTACACGGTGGCCAGCACCACGCCGGCCGCCCAGGCGTACACCACCACCAGCGCGGCCGCCGCCAGCAGCGGGCCGGCCACCAGGTGGTGGAGGACCTGCCGCCAGGTCGCCCCCAGCAGCCAGCGCTGACGGCCCGTCGGCGGGCGCAGCGGCGGCACCTCGACCCCGCGCAGGGCGCGCAGCCGGCCGCGCTGCACGGCGGTGAGCGGGCGAGCGCCGGCCAGCACGGCGGCGAGCACAGGGAAGAGCAGCCGCGACTCGGTGACGGCCAGCCAGACCGGCAGCGCCATGGGCGCGCCGGCGGCTATGAAGCGGACGTCCCGCCAGGCCTCGGGCGACCACGGTGGGCGCCGGAGGCTCCTGACGAGCGCTCGGCGCAGCGTGGTGGAGGGCATGGCGGACAGCGTAGGGCCCCGTGATCACGCACCACCATGAAGGGGGGTTCCCAAAGGGGGTGTATCTAGCTACACCCCCGATTCGGTGCGCGGCACCACCGACAGGACGGGGGCCCCGGCAGGAGGCTTGAGGGCATGACGAGCACCGCACCGCACTCCGCCACTCCGCCGCACGGGCGGCCCGGCCCCGGGACCGCCTCCGGAACGCCGGCGCCGCGGCAGGAGCCGACGGAGCACGCGCTGCCGGAGGACGCTCTGTCGGAGGACGCTCTGTCGGAGGGTGTGCGGCCGGAGGGTGTGCGGCCGGAGGGCGCGCTGCCGGCCGGGGCCGGGCCCTGGTCGCTGCGCAGCGTCGTGTCCGGCCGCGGCCGGGCCGCGCTGGAGCTCTACCAGTACGGGGAGTTGACCGACGTCCTGGTCGCCGCCCGGCTCACCCCCCACCTGCTGCGCGGGGCCCGGCACTGCCCGACCGCCGGGCGGAGCCGGCACGTGCTGGCCTGGGGCCGGCTGGCGGCCGACGGCACGGTGCCCTCGGTGGTGTTCACCGGGCGGCGGCGCTTCCGCCGCGCCCGTTCGACGGCCGAGACGGTCACCGTGGCCGGGCGGTTCTGGGTGGCCTGGGCCGAGGGGCCGTTCGACGCGGTGCGGGTCGAACACCCGGCGGGCGGGGTGGCCGAGCGGCTGCCGCTCGAGCGGGTGCGGGGCCGCGACCGGAGCCGGGGTGCGGCATGACCACCGCCGTCCTCACCGCCCGCCCCGTCCCTCCGAACGCCCTGCCCGCGCGCTTCGCCCGGCTCCCCGTCCTGGCCGCGGTCGCGCTGCTGCCCTGGCTGGCGGTCCTCGCCGCCTGCCACGAGACCCCGTGGGTCGTGCTCGACCTCACCGAGTTCGCCGCCCTGCTCTCGCTGGACGCGCTGCTGCGCCGGCGCAGCCCCGCCGCGCTGTGGGCGGGTGCCGCGGTGGCCCTGCTGCTCACCGGCGACGCGCTGGCCGACATCGCCTGCGCCGGGCCGGGCCGCGCGGTGCTCGCCGCGCTGGTCATGGCCCTCGGCATCGAGCTGCCGCTCGCCGCGGTGTGCCTGCGGCTCGGGCGCGACGCGGCGGTGCGGGCCGCCTGAGCCCGGTCGGTTCCCGTCCGTCCCCCGCCCCGGGCCGTCTTCCTACCGGGTGGGCAGCCGGTCCATCAGGGCGCGGGTCCCGTCGTCCAGCGGGGTGTACGTGATCATCCGGGTGCCCAGCTGCGGACTCAGCCAGAAGTTGGTGTACTCACAGCTCAGCAGCCCGACGCCGGGCACCTGGAAGCGCTTGACGCCATTGCCCGGACGCATCACGTCGTGCCGCTGCCAGAGCTCCGCGAAGTCCGGCGAGGCCTTGAGCACCCGGGCCAGCAGCGCCTTCCGGGCCGGATCCGCGCTGTGGTCGGCCATCGCCGAGCGGAACCGGGCCACCATGCCGAGGCGCTCGGTGCGGTAGTCGACCAGCACCTCCCGGAAGCGCGAGGGCGTGAACGCCATCCACATCAGGTTGCGGTCCTCGGGAGCCAGCTCGTCGAGGTCGCCGACGAACGCGGTGTACTGGGCGTTGTACGCCAGCACGTCGTAGCGGGAGTTGAGCACCACGGCCGGGTACGGCGCCAGCTGCTCCAGCAGCAGCCGCACGCTCGGGGTGACCGAGGGGCACTCCTTCACCGGCGCCGGATCGTCCGCGCCGGCCAGGGTGAACAGGTGGGCGCGCTCGCTCGGGTCCAGCAGCAGCGCCCGGGCCACCGCGTCCAGCACCTGGGTGGACACCTGGATGTCCCGCCCCTGCTCCAGCCACGTGTACCAGGTCACCCCGACCGCGGCGAGCTGCGCGACCTCCTCCCGGCGCAGCCCCGGCGTGCGGCGGCGGCCGGTCATCGGCAGGCCCATCTGCTCGGGCGACAGGCGTTCGCGGCGGCTGCGCAGGAACGCGGCCAGCTCGTGCCGGCGGGCTTCGCCGGGGGTGGCCGGGCGCGTTCCGGCGGCCGGCCGGACGTTGCCGCCGGCGGCCGGACCGGCGGAACCAGGCGGGCGGGCCGAACCAAACGGGCCGGCCGAACCGGTGCGGGCTTGCGCGGGAGGCGTGGCGAGGCTCATGCTCCCCAGCATGCGACAGCCTCCAGCCTGTTGCCAGGTACTTCTTATACCTGGATAACCACACTCTGGTACCAGGGTAGGGCGCGGCGGATCGTAGGACCCGTGACCCAACAACTCGCCGTCGCCCCCGCATCGAGCCGCACCGCCACCACCCCGGGCACCGCGGCCGCCCGTACCGCCGCTCCCGGACCCACGGGACCCACCGGTCCCGCTGCCGCACTCGGCACCGCCGGGCTGGTCACCGTCCTGCTCGGCGCCTTCCTGCCGATGCTCGACTTCTTCATCGTCAACGTCGCCCTGCCCACCATCGACCACGACCTGGCCGCCGGACCCGCCGTCCTGGAACTCGTCGCCGCCGGCTACGGCATCGCCTTCGCCGTCCTGCTCGTCCTCGGCGGACGCCTCGGCGACAGCTACGGCCGCCGCCGGCTCTTCGTCGTCGGCGCCCTCGCCTTCGCCGTCACCTCGCTGGCCTGCGGCCTCGCCCCCGGCGCGTGGTCCCTGGTCGCCGCCCGGGCCGCCCAGGGCGCCTCGGCCGCGCTGCTGATCCCCCAGGTGCTCGGCACCATCACCGCCGCCACCGAGGGCGCCCGGCGCGGACGCGCGCTCAGCGTCTACGGCGCGGTCGGCGGGATCTCGGTGGTGATCGGCCAGGTGCTCGGCGGGATGCTCGTCGCCGCCGACCTGTTCGGCACCGGCTGGCGCTCGGTGTTCCTGCTGAACGTGCCGTTCGCGCTGCTCGCCGTGGTGCTCGCGGTCCGCTACGTCCCGGAGAGCCGGGCCACCACGGCCGCCCGGGTCGACGTCCCCGGCACCGCCCTGCTCACCGCCGCCCTGCTCTCCCTGCTCATCCCGCTGATGGAGGGCCGCGCCGCCGGCTGGCCGCTCTGGTCCTGGGTGCTGCTGGCGCTCTTCCCCTTCCTCGCCGCCGCCTTCGCCACCGTCGAGCGCCGCGCCGAACGGCGCGGCGACACCCCGCTGGTGCCGCCGTCCCTGCTGCGCATCCCGGAGATGCGGCGCGGCCTCGGCATCGCGCTCCCCTACTTCGCGGGCTTCGGCGGCTTCATGTTCGTCATCGCGGTCGCCCTCCAGCAGGGCCTGCGGCTCGGCCCGGTCGCGGCCGGCTGGGCGCTCGTCCCGATGGCGGTCGGCTACTTCGGCGCCTCGCTCGCCGGACCGCGGCTGATCGGCCGCTGGGGCAGCCGGGTGCTCAGCGCCGGCGCCGTCGTCCAGGCCGCCGGCCTCACCACCCTCGCCCTGACCGTGCTGGCCGACGGGGCGCACTTCTCCCCGCTGCGGATGGCCCCGGGCGTCGCCCTCGCCGGCATCGGGCAGGGCCTGATCGGCACCCCGCTGTTCCGGGTCGTCCTCGCCAAGGTGCCCGCCGCCCGGGCCGGCGTCGGCAGCGGCGTCCTCGCCACCGGCCAGCAGTCCAGCCTCGCCCTCGGCGTCGCCACCCTCGGCACCCTCTACCTCTCCCTCTCCCCCGTCCTCGGCATGGACCGCGCCCTGGCGCTCTGCCTGGGCATCCAGCTCCTCGGCTCCTTCACCATCCTCTACCTGACCACCCGTCTCCCCCGCTCCATCGGCTGAGCCCGGGCTCCGCGGCCCCGCCCCGGCGACGGCGGCAGCGGTGAACGGCGGCCCCGCGACCGGTACCGAAGGACACCAAGGTGGTCGTGGTCCCCTGATCCCGGACGGCCCGGGGCGAGCG
>NZ_JBSFWR010000120.1:0-24403 GCF_053594915.1 Kitasatospora sp. NPDC002543
GGGGGGCCGGGGGCGGCTCCGGGGGTGGGTGCTGCGGGGGCTGGATGATTTTCAGACTGCCGTGGGGCGAGTGGGGCGCCCGACGGCGGGGGCAGTCTGAAAATCACCCGTCACGCCCCTCTCCGCACCCACCCCCTGCGCCGCCCCCTCCCGCAGCGCGTCCCTCTCGCGGGGGAGGAGGAGGGGGCGGGATGGGGTGGGGAGGGTGGGGGGCGTGCCGCGCGGGTGGGGAGGGAGAAGGGTGGGAGGGGGCGGGACGGGGTGGGGAGGGGGGAGGGGGGAGAGGACGTGACAAGGGGGGGTGGGGGCTGGGCGGGCGGGTGTGGGTGCGGAGGGGGTACGGGGTGGGGGTGGGAGAGTGAGCCGTATGGACGAGTTGGTGCGGGAGTGGCGGGCGGCGGAGCGGGTGCCGGGGGTGGTGGTGCTGGACGGGTTCCATGCGCTGAAGCACGCGGTGCGGTTCGGGGGGGAGGTGCGGCGGGTGGTGACCGCCGATCGGGGGGCGTTGCTGGCGTTGGCGGGGGAGTTGGCGCCGGATGTCGTTCCGGCGTTGGAGGGGCTCGCGGTGGAGGTGCCGGAGGCGGTGTTGCGGGGGCTGGTGGCGCGGGTGCATCCGACGGGGGTGGTGGCGTTGGCGGTGCGGCCCGGGGTGGAGGCGAACCGGGCGGTGCTGGGGCGGCGGCCGCGGGAGGCGCCGGTGGTGGTGCTGGAGAATCCGCGGAACCTGGGGAACGTGGGGGCGGTGATCCGGTTGGCGGCGGGGTTCGGGGCGACCGGGGTGGTGACCACCGGGGACATGGATCCGTGGCATCCGAACGTGCTGCGGGGCAGTGCGGGGCTGCACTTCGCGACCGCGGTCGAGCGGTTGGCGCCGGAGCTGCTGCCGGAGGGGCCGTTGTACGTCCTGGATCCGGAGGGGGCGGACATCCGGGACGTGCCGTTCCCGGACGACGCGCTGCTGGTGTTCGGTACGGAGCGGCACGGGGTGTCGGACGGGCTGAAGGCGCGGGCCGACCGGTTGGTGGCGGTGCCGATGCAGCCGGGGGTGTCGAGCTTCAACCTGGCGACCAGTGTGGCGATGGGCCTCTTCCACTGGATGTCGGGGAGGCGCTGAACGGGGAGGCGCTGAACGGGGAGGCGCTGAGGCGCGGCGCCGGGGTGGGTGCCGCGCCTCAGCGGGTGGGTCAGGAGAAGAGCCGGCGCCAGGTGTCGGGGCCGGGGTAGCCGTCGGCCTCGGCGCCGCGCCAGCCCTGGGCCTGCTGGAAGGCCTGGACGGCCCGGCGGTCGCTCTCCGTCCAGCGGGGGCCGGGCCCGACGGTGTACGGGCCGCCGAAGCCCTTGCGGACGAGCTGCTCGCCGAGCCGGCGGACGTGGTCGTTGTTCTGGCCGGGGCCGAAGTACTGGGCGCCGGGGAAGGCCGTGGTGGCGGGCGGCGGGGGCGGCAACGGGGTGCCGCCCCCGCCGCCGTCGATGTTGCGGCCCTTGCCGTTGAGCAGGTAGTCCCAGGTGTCCTTGCCGGGGATGCCGTCGGCCTCGGCGCCGCGCCAGCCCTGGGCCTGCTGGAAGGCCTGGGTGGCCTTGCGGTCGGCTTCGCCCCAGCGCGGGCCGGGGCCCTCGGAGTAGAACCTGGCGCCGCCGCGCTGCACCAGCATCTGGCCGAGCTTGGTGACGTACGCGTTGTTGGCGCCGGGGCCGAACTTGTCGGCACCCGGGAAGGCGGTCGAGGAGGTGCCGCCGCCGTCGTTGCCGCCGGAGGACAGGCCGGTGTAGCGGTACGGGACGTACGAGCCGGAGTTGTTCCAGTACGCGTACGGGGTGGAGCGCTTCTTGGCGGAGGGGCCGGTCTGCTCGTAGGCGACGTACTTGGTGCGGGAGGAGTCGGTCCAGCCGCCGAAGATCGTCACGTGCGAGCCGGCCTGGGGGTTGGCCGGGTTGTTGTAGATGAGGATGTCACCGGGCTGGAGGTCGTTCTTGCCGATCCGCTCGGCGTAGTCGGGCAGTGTCCAGGTGGTCTGGCTGCTGCCCAGGCCCCAGGCCATCGAGACGAAGCCGGAGCAGTCCTGGCGGTAGCCGTCCGACCAGTAGCGGCTCATGCTGTACGGCACGCCCTGGTCGACCCAGCTCTGGGCGCGCTGGATGATCTGGGCCCGGGTGGGCGGCACGGTGGCGAGGCGCGGGGCGGCGAAGGAGCGGGCGCCGGGCGTCTGGCCGTAGAGGCCGCTGACCTCGCCCTGGGGGGTCTGCGACGGGGTGGAGCTGGTGCCGCCCGGGGTGGGGGCGGGGGCCGCGGTGGCCGCTGCCGCCCCGCCGCCGATCGCGGTGCCCACGGCGGCCATCAGGACGGCGGCCCGCCGGCGGACGCTGCGGGCGGCGGCGTGTCCGCCCTCGTGGACGGGGGCGGCGTGCAGCCGGGCGCGCCGGCGGGCGTTGCAGCCCCCGCATATGCAGTCCTCCGCCGGTTCGACCTCGTCGAACTCGATCAGGGGGGACAGGGGGTCGGTCAGGGTCATGCTCCGCCTCTTTCCTGCGGTCTTTCCAGGTCGCCGTCTGACGACGGGACAGGAGTGGCCTTCCCTGGCCCATTCCGCGTGTTACCGGGACCAAAGTCCCAAAGCGGGCGCGATGCGTCACGGTGGGCTAGGCCGAACGGGTGACTGGCGTTCAGCTTCCGGGCGTGGCGCGGGTGGGCGACGGGGCGAGGGAGGTGAGGGGAGGTCAGCGGGGAATGGCGGGCGAGTACTCCGGTCCGGTCCAGACCAGCGGGGTGGCGTCGGCCAGCTCGACCACGGCGGTGACGGTCAGTTCGACCATCCGCTCGGCGCCCGGGACGCCCTGCCGGGCCTCCTCGGACCAGTCGGTGCGCGCCTCGCCGGTGACCAGCAGCGCGCCGCCGGTCTCCCAGTCGGGCAGCAGCAGTCCGGCCCGCGGGTCCAGCTCCAGGTTTCCGAGCGTCAGGAACATGCTGTTGCCGGGGTACTCGGGCCAGCGCAGCCGGTCCGGTGCCACCGGGTCCAGGAAGCCGGGGAAGCCGCCGCGGTGGGAGGCGTCCACGCTGCCGCCGGGCCCGGTGCTGGCGATGAAGAAGGTGTCCGCGGTGGCCGCCGCCAGGCGCTGGGCGGTGGTCAGCGCCGGGCCCGTGGCGACCGCGCGCGGCGGGCCGGCGGCCGGCCGGTCCGTCGGGGTGCGGCGCTGGATGTACTTCGGGCAGTTGGCAACCACCTCGTCGGCGTGCACCAGGAGCCCGCCCCGGCCGTCCGGGGCGCAGCGGCCGTTGAGGCGCATCCGGCGCCGGCCGGCCGGGTCCAGCGCGAGGGTGCCGACCCGGGCCGGACCGGCCAGCGCCCCGGCCAGCGGGTCGTCCCCGGCCGGGCGGGCCGCGACGGCCATGGTGCGGTCGTCCGGCGCGGAGAGGAAGCCGGCCGGGCCGGCCAGCTGGGTGGCCCAGATCCGGCCGTCCCGGTCGGCGGCGCCGACGACCAGCGTCCGGCGCTCGGTAAGGAAGCCGGCGGCGACCGCCGGGACGGTGCGGCGGATCGACCGGCCGGCGTGGTCGGCCCGCTCGGTCCGGCCGGCCCGGGCCTGGGCGGCCCGCTCGCCGGGGTGGTACGGCGTACTGGTGGTCACGGTCGGCTCCCCTGGGGCGGGTCCTAGAAGAAGCCGCAGGTCGGGGCGGCGGCGGTGGGGGCGGCGGCCTCGGTCGCGTCCACGCCGGTGCGGGTGTAGACCTCCAGCCGGATGCCGTCCGGGTCGGTGAAGAAGATGCCGCCGGAGGCCGAGCCCTCGCTGTGCGGGACGACGCCCTCGTAGGCGAACTCGGCGCCGAGTTCGCGCAGCAGCCGCTCGGTGGCGCGGACCTCGTCGAGGTCCTCGACCTCGAAGGAGAGGTGGTGCAGGCCAGGGGTGGCGGTGGCGAAGCTGCCCGCGCTCTGCTGCCACAGCGTCACCACCAGGCGGCCGTCGCGGCCCAGCAGGGCGTAGCGGCGCTCGGGGTCGGTGCCCTCGGCGGTCACGTCGAGGCCGAGGACGGTGCGGTAGAAGTCGATCGAGCGGGCCAGGTCGGTGACGTTCAGGCCGACGTGGCCGGTCTGCGGGGCGCGGAGCGGGGTGGTGGTGGACATGCCTGGTCACTCCCGGGTTGCGGCGGCCGGCCAGGACGGTTCCTAACCAGTACGCACGAGAGTAGGAGTTAGCTGATGCAGCGTCAACCAGTTCGGTTTGGTTGAGGGGTTAGGTTTTTGGGGGCGGGCACGCGAAAGCCCCGCCGGGGTGGTCCTCGGGTTCCGACGGGGCTTCAAGGGGGAAGGGTCAGGGCGCGTCCCGGCGAGACACGCCCTACGCCCACTCCCAGCGGATGCCGATGTGGCCCGGCTGTTGGTCCGGGGCCAGGACGTGGGCGCTCGCCGAGGCGCCGATCCACAGCTGTTCGCGGCGGTGGTCGACGTCGGCGCCCGGTTCGCGGTCGTAGCGCTCGCAGTGCGCCGGGACGGCGGCCGGGTCGAAGTGCACCTGGAGCACGTACTCGCGCACCGGGGTGGCGAAGCGGCGGCTGTACTCCAGGGTGGGGCCGCCGGGCGGGATCTCCACCTCGTACTCGAAGACGGTGCTGTCGCCGAGGCCCAGCGGGCGGTCCAGCATCAGCTCGGCGACGGTCAGGCCGGCCTCCGGGCGGCGGCGCACCCGGCCCAGCCGGCCGTGCCGCACCGAGGTGATCTCCGGGCAGCCGGCCGCCTCCTCGTCGGCCATGTGCACCACCAGGCAGCGGCCGACGCCGCCGACGGTGGCGCGCACGACCTGGCGCATCCGCAGCAGGTTGGCACGCCGCTCGGCGTCCACGTAGTAGGAGTCGTGGATGCTCAGGCGCTCCAGCTCGCCGGCCGGCGGGGCGTTCAGCTCGGCGAAGATGTTGGCGATCTCCTGCTCTCCGGGCCAGACGTCCTCCAGCCCGAGGTGGCAGGTGTTGGCCGCGGCCGCCCAGCGGCCGCGCGGGCGCGGCGGGCCGAGCAGCGAGGAGAGCGCGCTGTGCGGCAGGCCGAGCAGCTCCTCCAGCAGGTGGACGGCGCGCAGCGAGCTGGCCCGCTCGGGCTGGCTGCGGCCGCGCCGCCAGTAGCTCAGGGTCGTGACGCTGACCCTGACGCCGCGCCCGGCGAGGGCGGCGCGGATGCGGTCCAGGCTGAGGCCGCTGGCCTCGATGGCGAGGTGCAGTGTGTCGGCGAAGCCGCCGACCGGGGCGAGCCGGCCGGGGGGCGGCGCGGGGGCGGCGGGAGCCGGTCCGGGACCGGGGCGCTCCGTGTGCGACCCGACCAGTCGCAGCCGCGCGGCGTCCTGAGGTTGCTGTGCGGCCATGCGGTGACCCTCCCCACCAGGTGAGTTCGGTGGGACCGGGTCGGCGCCGGGGCGCGCCGCCAGCGGCTTCACCGAGCTTTGGGGAACCCTATGCACGGTCGAGAGGCTACGTCATCAGTCGTACGTATGACAGTGGTCACGGCAGGTGAACCGAAGGGTTAGCGATCTTGAAACAGTCCGGAAACACGGGCCCGGACGGACACCGCCGGGGCGGGCCCTGACGGCTCCGCCCCGGCGGGGGTTCGGTGGTGCTGGTCGGCCGTCGGTCAGTGGACGTTCAGCGCGACGTCGTCGATCACGAAGCTGGTCTGCAGCGACGAGTCCTCGGTGCCGGTGAACTTGACCGTCACGGTCTGGCCGGCGAAGGAGGTCAGGTCCAGGGTGCGCTGGACGTAGCCGGCGGCGGCGTCCGTGTTGGAGTAGGTCGCCAGCGTGGTGCTGTTGGCCTGGACGGTCAGCTTGTCGTACGCGGTGGAGCCGGTCTCCGCGGTGTCGACGTGCAGCCAGAAGGTCAGCTTGGCGGAGGTGCAGCCGGCCGGGATCGAGACGGTCTGCGACATGGTGTCGGTGTGGGCCGAGCCGTAGCCGTCCATCCAGGCCTTCCAGCTGCCCGAGTGGGCCGCCTGGGAGCCGCTGTTGTCGACCACGCCGCTGGAGGCGGTCCACGGGGCGGCGGTGCCGGTCTCGAAGCCGCCGTTGGTGATCAGCTGGGCGGCCGTGCAGCCGCCGGACGGCGGGGTGGTGCCGCCGCCGAGCAGGGCGGTGGTCAGCGCGTCGGCGACCGGGGAGCCCCAGCCGGTGACCTGGTCGTAGCCGGCCTTCGCGGAGAAGTCCTGGTTGGCGCCGGTGGTCACGTCGTGGAAGGCGGTGCCGTAGCCGCTGCCGTTCGCGACCGAGTACAGCCGGGGGCCGGCCTCGCCGAGGACGGCCTGGCCGGCGGCCTTGGCCTTCTGGTTGAACTGGGCCGCGTAGCCGGACCAGAGCGGCGCGGCCGCGCTGGTGCCGCCGTAGACCTGCCAGGCGCCGGCGGTGTAGATCGCGAAGCCGGTCTGCGGGTCGGCGTTGGAGGAGACGTCCGGGACGGTGCGCATGGTGCCGCTGACGCCGGTGCCGGTCTGCCAGCTCGGCTTGGCGAACACGGTGGAGACGCCGCCGCCGGCGGTGCTCCAGGCGCTCTCCGAGGAGTAGGCGTTGCCGCTGGAGACCTTGAGGTTGGTGCCGCCGACGCCGGTCTGGTGCGGGCTGGAGGCCGGGAAGTCGACGGCCTTGACGGTCGAGCCGCTGGTGGAGCGGGTGCAGTCGCGGGAGCCGTCGTCGCCGGAGGCGGAGAAGATCGAGATGCCCTGGGCGGCGGCCTGCTTGAAGGCGTTGTCGACCGCGGTCATCGAGGCGGCGGTGGTGTCCGGCTCGCAGGAGCCCCAGGAGATCGAGACCACCGAGACCCGGTTGTCGGTCACGATCTTGTTGGCCATGTCGATCTCGCCCTGGTCGCTGTTGGGCGCCTCGTAGACCAGCTGGGTGGCCTTGGGCGCCGCGCCGCGGACGATCTCGCTGTCCAGCTCGACCTCGCCCTGGCCCTGGCCGGGGGCGGAGTCGTAGTTGGCGCCGTCCACCGAGACGGTGGAGACGGCCGGGCCGGACAGGCCGTACTGGGAGTCGTAGGTGGTCAGGTTCGAGGACTGGTAGCCGTCGAACTCCCACAACGCGACCGTGGTGCCGGTGCCGTCCGCGCCGGTCTTGTTGAGGTTGTACGCGCCGGTGTACTGGGCCGGGGCCATGCCGCTCGGGGTCGAGCTCGCCGTGTTGGGGGTGACCGCGTTCGGCGTGGCCAGGCGGTTCTTGCGCACCGCGTGGTTGTCCAGGCCGCTGACGCCCTGGACCACGGAGGCCAGGTCGGAGGGGATCGAGGCGGCGGCGTCGTTGGCGAAGAAGGCGCGCTGGAGCTGCGGGTCGACGTACGCGCTCTCGTGGGTGCCGAACGCCTGGGAAACCTGGGCGGCGGTGCCGCGGGCGTTGACCACCTGGCGGTTGGCGCTCACGTCGGTGACGGCCAGGCCCTGCTGGGCCAGGTACGTCCGGACCTGGTCGACGGCGGCCTGGGACGGGCCGAACCGCGCGGTGAACTGCTCCGGCGTCAGGTAGTGGCCGTACTCCGGGGAGCCCGGGGTGGTGACGGCGGTGAGGAAGCGGTCCAGGGCGTCGGTGTCGCGCAGCTTCAGGCTGACGGACACCGAGATCTGCTGCGCCGCCGGGACGTCACCCTTCTTCTCCGAGTGGGCGACCGCCGGGTTCACGGTGTTCGGCAGGGCGACGCGGGGAGCGGCGTTGGGAGTGGCGGCCTGCGCGGTGGAGACACCGAGCGAGACGGCGGTCAGCGGCAGCACGGCTATCGCCGCGGCGAGGGCAAGGGAGCGGGGGCGCAACGGATCCTCCTCCGGCCGGCTGTGGGGGCCGGCAAGGGGCCAGGCGTTCAGGGGGTCCAGAACGCTGGCTCGAACATGACAGAACCCGTGTGCGAAGTGGCTCATG
The DNA here is from genome assembly GCF_053594915.1 of Kitasatospora sp. NPDC002543. Taxonomy (NCBI): domain Bacteria; kingdom Bacillati; phylum Actinomycetota; class Actinomycetes; order Kitasatosporales; family Streptomycetaceae; genus Kitasatospora; species Kitasatospora sp. NPDC002543. The sequence goes on from NZ_JBSFWR010000120.1 coordinate 7,873, forward strand.
GCCGGGCAATTCGTTGCTAAAAAACAGTCAACTGTGGAGGGGGCGGAAACTCGGCGGTTCCATACAGTGAATGACCGGAAATCGGAGAGTGGTTCAGTCCAATTCGGGCTGCCGGGGCGGACGTAGAATCGGACCGAGCCGAGGAGAAGCGATGACTGACGTGCAGCCGGACCCGAGGGACCCGCGGCCGCTGATCGGCGAGCCGCTCGCGCTGGACCTGCTCAACACGCGCTGGTCCGGAACACCCGTCAACGACCTGCTCACCGATGTCGGGGGCTACGCGGTCTGGCTCTCCTCCGCCGGGCTGGGAGGGCGCTGCACGGCCGACGAGGCGGGCCTGGCGGCGATCCGGCAGACCCGCGAGGCGATCCTGATGGCGGCCCAGGACGCCCGCGAGCAGCGCGAGTTGGGCTCCGCCGCGCGGGACGGACTGGACGCCGTGCTGGCGCACGGACGGATCCGGCGCACGGCGGCGCCCGGCGGGGCCGAGGACCTGGTCGAGGCCGACCGGCCGGAGTGGCTGGCGCCCTGGCTGGCGGCGGACGGCTTCCTCGGGCTGCTCGGCCAGGGGGCGCACCGGGTCAGGCAGTGCGCGCACGAGGCCTGCATCCTGCACTTCTTCGACGCCTCGCAGAACGGCCGTCGGCGGTGGTGCCGGATGGCGGTGTGCGGGAACCGGGCGAAGGCGGCGCGGCACTATGTGAAGGCCCGGGGCTGACACCGGGGCCGGAGGCCGTCCGGAGGGCGGGCACTGTCCGGAAGAGGCACTGTTCGGAAAGGCACTGTCCGGGAAGGAGACGCCGTCCGGGAAGGAGGCGTCGTCCGGGGAACGGCCGCGGCGGGCGGGCACGCGGTGAGTGGCGCGCCCGCCCCCGGGAGGGTCAGGCCGGGGCGCCGAGCCAGTCGGTGAGCGCGGTGCGCAGCTCGCCCTGGCCCGGGTCGACGGCGGCCCAGGCGACGTAGCCGTCCGGGCGGATCAGCAGGACGGTGTCCCGCAGCTTGCCGTGCGGGTCGGCCGGGGCGGTGGAGACCATGCGGTCGGCCCAGGGCTCGGCGGCGGCCAGCTCGTCATTGCTGACCAGGACGAACTCCCCGGCGCGCAGCGCCTCGTAGAGCCGCTCGGGGGCGGCCGGGGCGCCCTCGACGGGCTTGCTCAGGGCGGTCAGGCGCAGGTCCGGGACCCGCTTGCCGACCTGCGGGTGGGCGTCCTTGGGCGCGGGGTAGGCGATGTCGATGCCGGAGACGGCCCGGGCGCCGCGCTCGGTGAACAGGTCGAGGTGGCCGCCGATCGCGGTGAGCGCCCCGCGCAGGGCGCGGGTCGGGCCGGACTGGGCGAGGGCGAGCCGGATCAGCGCGCCGGAGGTGCGCAGCACCGTCCTGCCGACCGGGTGCCGCTCGGTCTGGTAGGTGTCCAGCAGCGCGTCGGTGGCCCGGCCCCGGAGGACGGCGGCGAGCTTCCAGGAGAGGTTGGCGGCGTCCTGGAGACCGGTGTTCATTCCCTGGCCGCCGGCCGGGGAGTGGCAGTGGGCGGCGTCGCCGGCCAGGAAGGCCCGGCCGGAGCGGTAGTTGGGCGCCTGGCGCTCGTCGCTGTGGAAGGTGGAGCTCCAGCGCACCTCGTTCAGGACGTAGTCCTTGCCGGTGGTGGCCCGGACGACGGCGGCGAGCTGCTCGGCGGTCGGGGCGGTGCCGTCCGGCTGCTGGGAGTGGCGGTCCCAGGCGATGACCCGGTACCAGCCGTCGCCGAACGGGGCGATGAAGGAGAAGCCCGCCTCGTTCGCCCCCACGGTGATCGCCTCGGCGGGTTCGGGCTCCAGCCGGACGTCGGCCAGGGAGACGGAGTCGACCACCGACTCGCCGGGGAAGGGGATGCCGAGCTGCTCGCGGACGACGGAGCGGACGCCGTCGGCGCCGACCGCGTACCGGGCGCGGTGGCTCCGCCCGTCCCCGGTCTCCAGGGTCACGCCCTCGGCGTCCTGGCGCAGCGCGGTGACCTCGGCGCCGCGCAGGAGGACGGCGCCGGCCCGCTCGGCGCGCTCCGTCAGCAGCCGTTCGACGTTGTACTGCGGGGTGACCAGGACGAAGGGGAAACGGCTGGGCAGCGAGCCGAGGTCGATGCCGACGCGGTCGGACATCTTCAGCGTGCCGAGCGGCAGGCCGGTCGCGATCAGCTCCTCGGCCAGGCCCCGGGCGTCCAGCAGCTCCAGGCTGCGGGCGTGCACGGCGAAGGCCCGGGTGAGGTTGGATTCGGCGGCCCGCTTCTCCAGCACGGTGACGCCGACTCCGGCGGCGGCGAGATCGCCGGCCAGCAGCAGTCCGGTCGGTCCGGCACCGACGATCAGGACGTCGGTTTCGGTCGTCGGCTTCACGGCCATGTATTCAGCTCCCGTTCCTCGAGGGCGGTCGGACGCCGTTCCCGGCGTTCTCCCAGCCTCCATCATCGCGGGCGCCGTCGGAGCTGTGAACCGCCGGGCCCCGGCGGCGGGTGACGGCCGGGGCCCGTGGGGGTGTCGCGCCCGGCTCAGGCGTGGCGGCGGATCTCCACCGTGCGGAACCGGTTGGCGACGAAGGCGCCGTCGCAGTAGGCCGAGTTGGCGGCCGGGTTGGCGCCGGTGCCGTGCAGGTCGGAGAAGGCGGCGGTCTGGTTGGGGAAGACCCCGCCGGTCAGGTTGAGCGAGAGCGAGACGCCGGAGTCCAGCGCGGCCTCGACCAGCAGCGCCTCCACCTCGGGCGAGGTGGTGTAGCCGGAGGCCGTCATGGCGCCCTTGTCGCGGACCGTGGTGCGCAGCAACTCGACCGCGGCGGCGGTGGATTCGACGGCGACGGCGAAGGAGACCGGGCCGAAGCACTCGCTGCGCAGGACGGTGCGGTCGTCCGGCTTGTCGGCGTCCAGCTTGACCAGTGCGGGAGTGCGGACGGTCGCGCCGGGGAAGTCCGGCGAGGTCACCGCGCGCGGGGCGAGGGCGAGTTCGCCGTACTCGCCGCCGGCCGCGGCGGCCGAGCGCTGGAGCACCCCGGGGTTGACCACGGCGCCGAGGATCGCGGCGGCGCGGGCGTCGTCGGAGAGCAGGCCCTCGATGGCGCCGGCCAGGTCGGTGACCACCTGGTCGTACGACTTGTCGCCCTGGTCGGTGGCGATGCCGCCGCGCGGGATCAGCACGTTCTGCGGGGTGGTGCACATCTGGCCGCTGTAGAGCGAGAGGGCGAAGGCCAGGTTGCCGAGCATGCCCTTGTAGTCGTCGGTGGAGTCGATCACCACCGCGTTGACGCCGGCCTTCTCGGTGTACACCTGGGCCTGCTTGGCGTGCTCCTCCAGCCAGTCGCCGAAGGCGGTGGAGCCGGTGTAGTCGATGATCCGGATCTCGGGGCGGACGGCGAGGGTCGCGGCGACGGTGCCGCCCTCGTGCTCGGCCGCCAGGCAGACCAGGTTCGGGTCGAAGCCGGCCTCGGCGAGCACCTCGCGGGCGGTGCGCACGGTCAGGGCGAGCGGCAGCACGGCCCGCGGGTGCGGCTTGACCAGCACCGGGTTGCCGGTGGCGAGAGAGGCGAACAGGCCCGGGTAGCCGTTCCAGGTGGGGAAGGTGTTGCAGCCGATCAGCAGCGCGAGGCCGCGCGGGACGACGGTGAACTCCTTGGTCATCACCAGCGGGTCGCGCTTGCCCTGGGGCTTGGTCCAGCCGGCCCGGCGCGGCAGCCGGGTCTGCTCGGCGTACGCGTAGGCGACCGCCTCCAGACCGCGGTCCTGGGCGTGCGGGCCGCCGGCCTGGAAGGCCATGCCGTAGGCCTGGCCGGTGGTGTGCATGACGGCCTGGGCGAACTCGTGGGAGCGGGCGTTGATCCGGTGCAGGATCTCCAGGCAGACGGCGGCGCGTTCGAGCGGGGTGGCGGCGGCCCAGCCGGGGCGGGCGGCGGTGAGCGCGGCGATCAGCGCGTCCGGGTCGGCGTGCGGGTAGCCGATGCCCAGCTCGACGCCGTACGGGGAGGCCTCGCCGCCGACCAGGTCGCCGTCGGCGGGGTGGCCGTCGAGGGCGAAGGGCTTGCCGAGCAGGGCGTCGAAGGCGGCCTTGCCGTCGGCCGGGCCGCTCTCGCCGTAGGCCTTCGGGAACTCGGGGTAGGGCGACCAGTAGTCGCGCTTCGCGGCGGCGGCGAGCGCGGCGTCCAGGGTGGCCTGGTGGCGCTCGACCAGCTCGCTGACGAGGGGGTGGGTGACCGCTGCGGACATCTGTGCGCTCCTCGGAGGGCCTCGACAAGCAGGACGGGACACGTCACAGGGTAACCGAACGATCGGTCGGCTCAAGAGGGTGCGGCGGGGGGAATCCGGCGGTGGAACGGAAGGGGGCGCGTCCGTGGCGGACGCGCCCCCTTGGGCTCGGGTGATCCGGGTCTACGGCACGCCGAGTTCGAAGATGAGGTACCCGGCGTACCAGCCGGAGGCGACCGCCCCGGTGCCCAGGACGGTGGCCAGCACCGGCAGGCTGAGTCTGCGCATCGCCACCGCCAGCGCGATGAACAGCGGGAACACGGGCATCAGGTAGCGCGAGACGTTGCCGAAGATGCCGAGGCTGCCGAGCACCGAGACGATCGTGGCCAGCGTGTAGGCGGTCAGCACCAGCGGCGGGCGCAGCCGGAACAGCAGCACGATCAGCACCGGCAGGCTGAACACGATCAGGGTGGCGAAGAGGTCCGGCGCCGGGAAGCCGTAGGGGTAGTCCTGGCGGCCCAGCAGCACCCCGCGGATCGCGTGCCAGGTGCCCTGGCCCCAGTCGAAGTAGTGCATCCAGGCGTCGCGCTGGATCCGGAAGTAGCCGCCCCACTCGCCGGTCCGCCAGCCCACCCAGCCGACGTAGCCGAGCAGGCCGACCGGGGCCAGCACCATCGCGGCCAGCGGGCGCAGGACCCCGCTCTCCCGGCGGTACAGCTCGACGATCGCGGCCAGGCCGACGGCGCCGATCAGGGCCGCGGAGGTGGGCCGGTTGAGACCGGCGACCAGGGTGATCACCCCGGCCGCGATCCACTGCTTGGCCATCACGCAGTAGCAGGCCCAGGCGGCCAGCGCGACGAACAGCGAGTCCGAGTAGACCGCCCACTCGGCGCCCGAACCCGGGACGATCGCCCACAGGCCGGCCGCGATCACGCCCGAGCGCGCGTCGCCGGTGAGCTTCTCCACCACGGCGTAGATGCCGGCCGCGGCGAACAGCGAGGACACCACGGAGACCAGCATCCCGGCGCCGTACAGGCCGAGGCCGGTGGTCTCCGAGACCATCCGCATCAGGCCCGGGTAGAGCGGGAAGAACGCGGCGGAGTTCTGCTCGATGGTGTAGCCGAGCGGGCCGTTGGGGATCGGGACGAGCGCGGGGTGGTAGCCGAACTGCGCCACCTGCTGGTACCACCAGCCGTCCCAGGTGGCCAGCACGTCCCAGGGGTTGGCGCCGCCGCCGAACCGGGCCGGCTTCTTGGCGTACTCACCGGAGAAGGAGAGCAGCTTCATGAAGACGGTGAAGCCGACCAGCTTCAGTACCGCGTAGCACCACACGGCCGGTCCGAACCGCACCGCCAGGGCGCGGCCGCGCTCCTGCCAGGTGCTCGCGGTGGGCTCCGGCTCCTCGTTGCGCTGCTCGGGCACGTCGGAGGCGACTGCCGGTATTGCGTTCATCAGCCGTGGACCCCACCTGCTGGACGTGGACGGATCGTTCGCCGAGTCTAGGGCCTGCCCCTTCGGGTTGGTGTGGACCAGCCGGACCCGATCGCGTAACGACGGTGGCGGCCGGGGATACTCGGAGGATGGCCGATCACACCACGCGCACCGCCTACACCGTCGAGTCACTGCTCGCGGTGACCGTCGACGTGTTCAACGAGCGCGGCTACGACGGCACCTCGATGGAGGACCTGTCCCGGGCGGCCGGGATCTCCAAGTCGTCCATCTACCACCACGTGCGCGGCAAGGAGGAGCTGCTGCGGCTGGCGGTCGGACGGGCGCTGGACGGGCTGTTCGGGATCCTGGCCGAGCCGGCCGCCGTCGAGGGCCCGGCGGTGGAGCGGCTGGAGCACGTGGTGCGGCGCACCGCCGAGGTGCTGCTGGACGAGCTGCCGTACGTGACGCTGCTGCTGCGGGTGCGCGGCAACACGGCCACCGAGCAGTGGGCGCTGGAGCGCCGGCGGGACTTCGACCACCAGGTCGCCGAACTGCTGCGGGCGGCGGTCGCGGACGGCGCGCTGCGCGCGGACGTGGAGCCCCGGCTGGCCACCCGGCTGCTGTTCGGGATGATCAACTCGATCGTGGAGTGGTACCGGCCCGGGCTCAAGGCCGCGGACGGGGTCGCGGACGCGGTGGTCCACCTGGCCTTCGACGGCCTGCGGGCGCGCTGACCGGACCGCTCCCGGAGCCGTCCCCTCCCGGAGCCGTCCCCTCCCGGAGCCGTCCCCTCCCGGAGCCGTCCCCTTCCGGAGCCCACTCCGCGGGGCCGCCCCGGCCGCTAGAGCGGCGGCACCTGGTCGGTCTCCTCGAAGACCAGCATGGTGCGGGTGCCGAGCACCTGGGGGATGGACTGGATGCTGCCCAGCACCAGCTCCCGCAGGGTCTGGTTGTCGGCGGTGTGCACCAGCAGCAGGACGTCGAAGTCCCCGCCGACCAGCGCGATGTGCGCCACCCCGGGCAGTTCCAGCAGCTGCTCGCGGACCGTCCGCCAGGAGTTCTGGACGATCTTCAGAGTGATGTACGCGGACGCGGCCTGGCCCGCCCGTTCGTGGTCCACCCTGGCGGTGAAGCCGCGGATGATGCCGTCCTCGACCATCCTGGAGATCCGGGCGTACGCGTTCGCCCGGGACACGTGCACCCGCTCGGCGACCGAGCGGATGGAGGCGCGGCCGTCCTGCTGCAGCAGCCGCAGGATCGACCGGTCGACCCGGTCGAGTCTGGACGTCTGTTCAGCCGACATGACCCCCCACCCTCCCCGATTGGACGCACTGCCACCAGTCGACCGCCGAACAGGCCGAATGTCCACCACCTTGTCACGCTTCTGGTCAAGATGAACAGACGACCGAACAATCGGTAGGGAGCCCCCGCCACCCCAGGAGGTGCCCCGAGATGACCGTTCTCGACCACAGACACCACGCTGGTGTGCCCGGTTGGCTGCCCGGGGCCACCGCCCCGCGCACCGATCCGGCACCCCTGCTCCCGGACCCCTCCCCCGTCCGGGCGCTCGGCACCCCCGCGCTGGAGAAGTGCGACCCGGCCCTGCTGCGCGAGCTGTACCGCCGCCTGGTCGTCGGCCGCCGGTACAACCAGCAGGCCACCACCCTGACCAAACAGGGCAGACTCGCCGTCTACCCGGCGTCCACCGGCCAGGAAGCCTGCCAGGTCGCCGCCGCGCTGGTGCTCGGCGAGGACGACTGGCTCTTCCCCAGCTACCGCGACACCCTCGCCGTGGTCTCCCGGGGCGTCGACCCGCTGGAGGCGCTGACCCTGCTGCGCGGCAGCGCCCACACCGGCTACGACCCGCGGGCCAGCCGCACCGCACCGCTCTGCACCCCGCTCGCCACCCAGGCCCCGCACGCCGTCGGACTGGCGCACGCCGCCCGGCTGCGCGGCGAGCCGGTGGTCGCGCTGGCGATGCTCGGCGACGGCGGCACCAGCGAGGGCGACTTCCACGAGGCGCTGAACTTCGCGGCCGTGCTGAACGCCCCGGTGGTCTTCCTGGTGCAGAACAACGGCTACGCGATCTCCGTCCCGCTCAGCGCCCAGTCCGCCGCGCCGACCCTGGCGCACAAGGCCGTCGGCTACGGGATGCCGGGCCGGCTGGTGGACGGCAACGACGCGCCCGCCGTGCACGCGGTACTGGCCGAGGCGGTCGAGCGGGCCAGGGCCGGCGGCGGCCCGACCCTGGTCGAGGCGCTGACCTACCGGATCGACGCCCACACCAACGCCGACGACGCCACCCGCTACCGCACCGAGCCCGAGGTGGCCGCCTGGCGCGAGCACGACCCGATCCTGCTGATGGAACGGGCGCTGCGCGGACTCGGCGTGCTGGACGACCGGTCGGTGCAGGAGGCGGCCGACGAGGCGGAGGCGCTGGCGGCCCGGATGCGGGCCGAGTTCCACGCCGAACCGGAACTGGACCCGATGTCGCTGTTCGCCCACGTCTTCGCCGAACCGACCCCCCAACTGCGCGAGCAGGAAGCCCAGTTGGCCGCCGAACTGGCCGCCGAGGCGGAGGTGGCGGACCGGTGAGCGCCTCCCACCCCGCCCCCGCCCCCGCCCCCGGCCGGGCCGCCGAGCGGCAGCCCACCGGGCCCCGCACCGCCTCCATGGCGCAGGCGCTCAACTCCGCGCTGCGGGACGCCATGCGCGAGGACCCGACGGTGCACGTCCTCGGCGAGGACGTCGGCGCGCTCGGCGGAGTCTTCCGGATCACCGACGGCCTCACCGCCGAGTTCGGCCCGGAGCGCTGCCTGGACACCCCGCTCGCCGAGGCGGGCATCCTCGGCACCGCGATCGGCATGGCGATGTACGGGCTGCGCCCGGTGGTCGAGATGCAGTTCGACGCCTTCGCCTACCCGGCGTTGGAGCAGCTGTTCTCGCACGTCGCCAAGATGCGCAACCGCACGGCGGGCAGGCTGCCGCTGCCGATCACCGTCCGCATCCCGTACGGCGGCGGCATCGGCGGCGTCGAGCACCACAGCGACGCCTCCGAGGCGTACTACACCAGCACCCCGGGCCTGCACGTCGTCACCCCGGGGACGGTGGCCGACGCGTACGGCCTGCTGCGCGCCTCGATCGCCTCCGACGACCCGGTGGTCTTCCTGGAGCCCAAGCGGCTCTACTGGGGGAAGGCCGACCTCGACCCGGCCGCACCGGTCGAGCCGATCGGCCGGGCGGTGCTGCGACGCACCGGCACCTCGGCGGTGCTGATCAGCTACGGCCCCTCGCTGCCGGTCTGCCTGCAGGCGGCGGAGGCGGCGCAGGCCGAGGGCTGGGACCTCGCGGTCCTGGACCTGCGCACCCTGGTGCCCTTCGACGACGAGACCGTCTGCCGGGTGGTGCGCTCACTCGGCCGGGCCGTGGTGGTGCACGAGGCGAGCGGCTTCGGCGGCACCGGGGCGGAGATCGCCGCCCGGGTCACCGAGCGCTGCTTCCACCACCTGGCCGCGCCCGTGCTGCGGGTCACCGGTTTCGACGTGCCGTACCCGCCGCCGATGCTGGAACACCACCACCTGCCCGGGGTGGACCGGATCCTGGACGCGGTCGCCCGGCTGCAGTGGGAGGACCGAGGATGATGCCCGTCGTGCGGGAGTTCCGGCTGCCCGACCTCGGTGAGGGGCTCACCGGGGCGGAGGTGGTGCGCTGGATGGTCGAGGTCGGCGAGGTGATCGCGGTCGACCAGCCGGTGGTGGAGGTGGAGACCGCCAAGGCTGTGGTGGAGGTGCCCTGCCCGTACGGCGGGGTGGTCACCGCGCGGTACGGCGGGGTGGGCGAGGAGATCGCCGTGGGCGCGCCGCTGGTGACGGTCGCGGTGGCGTCGTCGGCGGGGAGCGTTCCGCGGGGGCCGGACGAGCCGGGGGTGGTCGCGGCCCCCGCGGCCGCCGAGGTGGAGCGGCCGCTGGTCGGGTTCGGGGTGGCCGAGCCGGGTCGGGGTGGGCGGCGGCGCCGGGTCGGGGCGGCTGCTCCGGCTCCGGCCGTGGTGGCCGTGGCTCCGGCTGCGGGTTCGGCTCCGGTCGGGGTTCCCGCCGTGGTGGGGCCGGCGGTGGTGCCGGTGATCTCGCCGCTGGTGCGGCGGCTGGCCCGGGAGCAGGGGGTCGACCTGACCGCGCTCGCCGGGAGCGGGCCGGACGGGCTGATCATGCGTGCGGACGTCGAACGGGCGGTCGCAGCCAAGGCGGCCGGGCCGGCGCCCGCCGGGGCTGTCGCAGCGGTCGGGGCGGTCGGGGCGGTCGGGCAGGAGGGCGCGGTCCCGCTGCGCGGGCTGCGCAAGGCGGTCGCCGAGAAGCTGAGCCGCAGCCACCGGGAGATCCCGGCGGCGACCTGCTGGGTCGATGTGGACGCCACCGAACTCATGGCGCTGCGGCGGCAGTTGAACGCCACGCCGGGGCCGAAGGTGAGCGTGCTGGCGTTGCTGGCGCGGATCTGCACCGTCGCGTTGGCCCGCTTCCCGGAGCTCAACTCATCGGTGACGGCCGACGGTTCGGGCATCGTCCGGCACCCGGCGGTGCACCTGGGCTTCGCCGCGCAGGGCGAGCGCGGACTGGTCGTCCCGGTGGTGCGGGACGCGCAGAGCCGAAGCACCGAGCAACTCGGCGAGGAGCTGGGGCGGTTGACCGAGGCGGCGCGCAGCGGTGCGCTCACTCCGGCCGAACTCACCGGTGGCACCTTCACGTTGAACAACTACGGGGTGTTCGGCGTGGACGGTTCCACCCCGATCCTCAACCACCCGGAGGCGGCGATGCTCGGGGTCGGCCGGATCGTCGCCAAACCCTGGGTCCACCAGGGCGGTTTGGCGGTGCGGGAGGTGGCTCAGCTGTCGTTCACCTTCGACCACCGGGTCTGCGACGGCGGGACGGCGGGCGGCTTCCTGCGGTTCGTCGCGGACTGCGTGGAGCAGCCGGGGATGCTGCTGCGGCAGCTCTGAGCGGGGCCGTCGCCGGCTCTGAGCGGGGCCGTCCCGTGCGGCCTGCGGTCGCCCTGGGTGTGCGGGAGGGCACTCAGGGCGACCGCGAGCAGTGGAGAGTAGCGCGTTCCGGGCCCGGTTGTCCGGGCTTCGCGTGATTCGTCGGCCGAGCGTTCCGGTCGTGCCACGCTGCCCTGGCGCCGGCGGACAAGCCGGGTGAGGGTGCAGGCGGCCGGAGGCGGAGCGATTCTCTTGGGTACTCGAAACGCAGCGTTGAAGTCCCGCGGGACAGTCCTGGTCCGCACCGGGCACGGCTCGGTGGGCGGCCCGGCCTCTGTCCCGGGCCTGCCGCAGACCGCGTCCGAGGCGGCCCGGCCGCGGCGGGCGGCCGCCCGGCCGCCGGTGCCTCCGGGCCCGCCGCCGCGGATGCCGGACCTGCCTCCGGCGGTGCCGGACCTGCCTCCGGCGGCGGAGGCACCGACGGCGGTGCTGCCGCCGGTGTCCCTGCTGGAGCCCGTCCGGCCGATGGTCCCGGAACGGCCGGCGGTCCCGGCCTGGCCGGCGGCCGCGCCGGGAGCGCTCCCGTTCCCCGCTCAGGTTCCGTTCCCCGCTCAGGCCCCCGTCTCGCGGCCGCTGTTCGCCGCCGCCCCCGGCCGCAACTGGGTCGGCCCGGGCGACCGGTGGAGCGACGCCTGGGGCGTGCCGCCGCGCGCGGGGCGGCTCCCGGACGCGCTGTCGGCCGCCGGGCCGGACCGGGCCGCCGGGCAGTCCCCGCTCACCGCCCGGGACGCCGAGCTGGTCCGGGCCGGCCTCGCCGCCGTCGAACCGGTCGCCGACCGGGCCACCGCGCACTTCTTCGCGCTGCTCTTCCTGCGCTTCCCCGAGCTGCGCCCGTTCTTCCCCGCGGCCATGGACGTCCACCGCGCCCTGCTGTTCCGCACCCTGGTGGACGTGGTGCGCGAGATCGACCGGCCGGCGGCCCTGCGCGCGATGCTGGCCGAGTTCGGCCGCGGCCAGCGCCGGTACGGCACGTCGGCCGGGCACTACGCCGCGGTGGAGGAGTGCCTGGTGGGGACGCTGGCCCGGTACGCGGGCGACCGCTGGGACGCCGAGGCCGAGGCGGCCTGGCGCCGCGCCTACCGGATGATCGCCGCGGTGATGATCGAGGCCGCCGAGGAGGACGCCCGCACCTCGCCGCCCTGGTGGCAGGGCGAGATCGTCCGGCACGAGCGCCGCACCCGGGACGTCGCGGCGATCACCGTCCGGCCGGACCAGGCGTACCCGTTCCGGGCCGGGCAGTACGCGGTGCTGGAGACGCCCTGGTGGCCGCGGGTCTGGCGGCACTACTCCTTCGCCGGCGCGCCCCGCCGGGACGGGCTGCTGACCTTCCACGTCAAGGCCGTCCAGGCGGGCTGGGTGAGCAACGCCCTGGTCCACCGGGCCGTGCCCGGGGACGTGCTGCGGCTCGGACCGGCGGCCGGCGCGATGACCGTCGACCACACGGCCGGCCGGGACCTGCTCTGCCTCGGCGGCGGCACCGGCATCGCGCCGGTCCGGGCCCTGGTCGAGGAGGCCGCCGAGTACGGTGTGCCCGGCCGCCGGGTCGAGGTGTTCTACGGGGCCCGCCGGGCCGAGGAGCTGTACGAGCTGGGCGCGCTGCGCGAACTGGCCTCGCGGCACCCGTGGCTGACGGTCCGTCCGGCGCTCTCCGAAGCCGGTCCGGCCGGAGGGCCGACGGCCGGGGGCCTGCTGCCGGGCGGGTCGCTGACCGGTGAACTGCCGGAGGTGGTGGGCCGGTTCGGCCCGTGGTCGGGCCGGGAGGCGGTGCTCAGCGGGCCGCCCGCGATGGTGCGGCGGGGGGTGGAGTCGCTGCGGCGGGCCGGGGTGGCGGCCGAGTGGATCCGGCACGACCCGGTCGGTGGCCCGGCCGTCGGCTGATCACCCGAGGTCGGGCGCGAGGAGCGCGCGGATGCCCTCGATGTTGGCCGCCAGGTACGCCCGCAGCCGGGGCGGCACCACGTTGACCGAGGTGACGCCCTCGCGGGTGAACGGCAGCCGGACGACCTCGTACTCGCCGTTGGGGTCGGTCACCTCGGGCCCGTGCCGCCGGCTGAGGTCCATCGAGGCGAGCCGGCAGACGAAGAAGTGCTGCACCTTGACCCCGTGGGGGTGCGGCGGGGTGCCGTCGGTCGTGGCGGGGCCTTCGGCGGTGGCCGGGGGGAGGGGGTGGCTGATGGTGTCGACGAAGGCGGGCACCACGTCCACGATCTTGCCGCCGAGTTCCTCGTCCACCTCGCGGTGCAGCGCCTCGACCACCGTGCGGTCCTCGCGCTCCACCCCGCCGCCGGGGGTGATCCAGTACGGGTGCGGCGCGTCCGGCCGCACCCGGCGGATCAGCACGATCGAGGCCGGGCCGTACGGATCGTCCGGGTCGAGTTCCAGCAGGATCGCCCGCGCGGTGCGCTTCACGACCGGGCGCGGCGGCGGGGTGGTGTTGTCGGGGCCCATGGCCACCTCCGGGACTGGCGCGTTGTGCGGGAGTCTCCCGCGCCGGGGAGGGGGCGAAACCAGGGGAACGGGTCGAAACGCGCCGGGACCGGGTCGAAACGCCGACCCGGTCGGGTGCATCCGTTCGGGGTTCCGTTGTGCTGCAATGAGCAGCTATCGGGCAAATCGAAGGTTTCGTTCCGCATGCCCGCTCTGGGCACGGACCCGCACGAGGGACTCGGGCTGCTGGGGGTTGGGTGACATGGATCGGATCGCACAACCGTTCGGAATCGGGCAGGAGGCCGGACCGGCCGCGCCGCAGCGCACCGCGGTGGACCGCGGACCGACCCTGATCGGCTCCGTCCAGCGGGCGCTGCGGCTGCTGGAGGCCGTCGGGGGCTTCCGGCAGGGCGCGACCGCCAAGCAGCTGGCCCGGGCCGCCGAACTGCCCCTCGGCACCGCCTACCACCTGCTGCGCACCCTGGCCCACGAGGGCTACCTGCGGCGCTCCGAGGGGCGCTTCTTCCACGGGGAGGCGCTCGACGGCATAGCCCGCTCCCGAGCCCGGTCCGGCGATCCCGACCTGCGCACCCGGATGCAGTCGTTACGGGACGAGCTCGGCGCGGCCGTCTACTTCGCGCTCTACCGGGACGGCGAGGTCCACCTGGTGGACGTGGTGGAGGATCCGGGCCGGCCCGCCGTGGAGCCCTGGGCGGACTTCCGGTCCACCGCGCACGCCCACGCCATCGGCCAGTGCCTGCTGGGCCAACTGCCCGAGGACGAGCGCCGCGACCACCTCGCCCGGCATCCGCCGACCGGACTCACCCCGTCCACCCTCACCGGCGAGACCGCCGTGCTGCGCCGGCTCGCCTCGCTGCGGCCGACCATGCCCGTGTTGGAGCGTCAGGAGTACGCGCTCGGCACGGTCTGCGCGGCCGTCCCGATCACCATAGGCCCGGTGGTCGCCACGATGGCCCTGTCGCTCCCGGTCGAGCAGGTGGACCGGCTGGCCGTCGCCGCGCGCCAACTGCGGCGCGGCGTCGGGGCGATGAGCCCGTCGTTCATCTTCTGACACCACTTGGTCTGGACCAGCCCCGGCTCGTTCACCATTTGAAAAAGCACACCTTGTCCACTACATCCCCAAACGTGGACGATGATGATCGAACGTGGATTGGTTGCATAAACCGTCACAAAAACCGTCGAAAACATGTCCGGCCGCCATCGGACCAGCTCACCGACGGCGCGGGCAGAACGAGAGGTACTGGCGCCATGCAGCACAGCACAGTCCAGGGTCACCTGGTGATGAACCTCGTGGTCTCGCACGAGCTCTCCTTCCGCATCCCGGTCGACCTGGCGTACGAGGCCGACGACCCGTACGCCGTCCGACTCACCTTCCACCTGCCCGGTGACGCCCCGGTCACCTGGTACTTCGCCCGGGAACTGCTGCTCGACGGGATCAGCGGGCCGGCCGGCGAGGGCGACGTGCACATCCGCCCGGTCGGCGAAGAGCTCTCGGAGGTCCGCATCGTGCTGCACTCCCCCGACGGCGACGCCCTGCTGTGCGCCTCCTCCGCGCCGCTGATCGCCTTCCTGGCCCGGACCGACCGGCTGGTGCCGATGGGCCAGGAGTTCACCGGACACGACATCGACGCCCAGCTCGCGGACCTGCTCAAGGGGCGCGAGAACGCCGGGTGAGCGCTCCCGTCGGCGCGCGCGGGAACGACGAAGGGGCCCGTACCCGGTGGAAACACCCGGGTGCGGGCCCCTTCCGGCCGTCCGCACGACACCGGTCAGTCGTCGTCCAGGGCCAGGTGCAGGCCCCACGCGACGAGGCTGATGATCAGTGAACCGACCAGCGCCGAACCGAAGTTGGTCACGTGGAAGTCCAGGCTCAGCTTCCCGGAGGCCCAGGAGGTGAGCATCAGCATCAGGGCGTTGATCACGAAGGTGATCAGGCCCAGCGTGAGGATGAACAGCGGGAACGAGAACAGCTTGACCACCGGCTTGATCAGCCAGTTCACCACACCGAAGACGGCGGCGACGCCGAGCACCGTCAACGCCTTGTGCTGCCAGTCGGCCTTGCCCTGGGCGAGCTGGATGCCGCTGACGATCCAGGCGGCGACCCAGATGGCCGCCGCGTTGATCAGAATCTTGATGACGAATCCCTTCATGCCGCCCAAGCCTGTCAGGAACCTCTCCCCGGCGGAACACACGCAGCCGGGTGGTGTTGAATGCCCCTGGCCTGCTACGGCCCGCCAGGGCCCGGGGAACGAGGGAGGACGGCGGCGGTGAAGCTCTTCCGGCTCGACGGACTGGACGCCGAACGGGCGGCCAACGACGGTGCGTACCTGCGGTTCCTGCGCGAGCCGCGGATGTCCGCCGGACTGTACGCGCTCGCCCCCGGCGACACCGACACCCAGACCGCGCACGACCAGGACGAGATCTACCAGGTGATCAGCGGCCGCGCCGAACTGACCGTCGGCACCGAGACCGCGACGGTCGGGCGCGGCACCGTGGTGTACGTGCCGGCCGGCACCCCGCACCGGTTCCACCACATCACCGAGGAACTGCGGGTGCTGGTGGTGTTCTCCCCGCCGGAGGACTGAGCCGCCCGGCGCCGGGGCGCGCCGGTTAGGGTCGCGTCATGAGCACCAAGACGCTGACCGAAGAACTCTGGGCGGCCATCGAGCCGGTGTACGCCGAGATCCTCGCCCACCCCTTCCTGGCCGGGCTCACCGACGGCACCCTGCCGCGCGAGGCCTTCCGCCACTTCGTCGTCCAGGACTCGCACTACCTGCGCGACTACGCCCGCGCGCTCGCGGTCTGCGCCGCCAAGGCCCCCGGCGAGGAGGACGTCCGGGCCTTCGCCGACGACGCGGTCGGCGCGCTGGCCGCCGAGCAGGGCATGCACGCCGAGTTCCTGACCGCCTTCGGCGGCAGCGCGGCGCAGGCCGCCGACGAGCCGGTGCTGCCCACCACCCGGGCCTACACCAGCTACCTGCTGGCCACCGTGTACGGCGGGTCCTTCGCCGAGGCGGTCGGCGCGGTGCTGCCCTGCTACTGGATCTACGCCCGGGTCGGCGAGGCGCTGCTCGCCCAGGGCTCGCCCGACCCGCTGTACGCCAAGTGGATCTCCACCTACGGCGACGAGGCCTTCCAGTCGGTCGTCCGCCGGGTGCTGGCGCTCACCGACCGGCTGGGCGCGGAACTGTCCGCGGCCGAGCGCCGCAAGGTGGTCGAGCACTTCGTGACCACCTCGCGCTACGAGTGGATGTTCTGGGACGCGGCCTGGCGCGGGGAGCGCTGGCCGGTCTGATCCGTGCGGGTGCCCGCTCGTCGCCGGGAACGGCCCGCCCGTCGTGGTGGGCGGGGGGGCGCGGCGGCACGCGCGGGGGGGCGGGCGCCCGGGGGGCGGGGGATGGGGGCAACGGGGGGTGGGGGTTAAG